>JAWWPH010000390.1:0-3119 GCA_033850875.1 Nocardioidaceae bacterium
GGCCGAGACGCCACCGGCGGACTACACGGTCACCCTGATCGAAGGGGTGATCGAGCGGCTCCCGGAGATCGACGCCACCATCGCGGCGTACTCCGAGGGCTGGGCGCTGGAGCGGATGCCGGCGGTGGACCGCAACATTCTCCGTATCGGCGTGTACGAGCTCGAGCACGTCGACTCGGTGCCTCAGGGCGTCGTGCTCAGCGAAGCGGTCAGCCTCGCCTCTTCGCTGTCGACCGACGAGTCGGCGGCGTTCGTGAACGGCGTGCTGGCCCGGATCGCCGAAGCGGCCCCGCGGGAGGCGCAGGGGAACTGAGGCCGGGGCGGTGCGCTACTCGATTTCTTCGCGGGGCTTGGGGCGCAGGACGCCCCAGTTGATCAGCTTCTCGGCCAGCTGGCTGGGTGACTCGTCGTAGATGACGGCGAGCGTGAGCAGGTCCTCCTGGCGGATGGACAGCACCTTGCCGTTGTAGTCGCCGCGCTGGGCCTGGATGGTCGAGGCGAACCTCGCCAGCGGAGCGGACTCGGGGAGCTCGCCGCGATGCAGCAGCTCGAGGTCGAGGACGAGCTTGGGAGGCGCCTCGCGGGCAGCGCCGAACTGGTTCGCGCCCGGGAGGAGCTCGGACATGGGGATGCCGTAGAAGTCGGCGAGCTCGGAGAGCCGCTGGACGGTGACCGCCCTGTCGCCGCGCTCGTACGAGCCGACGACAACGGCCTTCCAGCGTCCCTCGGACTTCTCCTCAACACCTTGGAGCGAGAGCCCCTGCTGTTGACGGATAGACCGAAGGCGCGCGCCGAGTGCCCTCGCATAGTCTTGCGCCATTAGTATCCTTCCGTTGGCGCTTGAATACTACTCACAGTTAACCCGATTAACCTCGCTTGTAGGTATTTAGGCGAAAGCATCCTTTAAGGGCCGTCCCGTGAGGCGGAGAAGGGGTTGAATCGATGGCGTCTACTACACACAGTAGCCAATTCGCTGCAGAAGTAACGCGTGTCGTGCTCGATTCCGATGCGATTTCGCGTGCCCTCACCCGCATCGCGCATGAGATCCTCGAGCGCAACAAGGGCCACCAGGGTGTGGTGCTCCTCGGCATCCCCACCCGGGGCGTCCCTCTGGCCGCGCGGATAGCCGCCACCATGGCCGCGGTCGAGGGCGGTGCCGTCGCGGCCGGGGCCCTCGACATCACCATGTACCGCGACGACCTGCGGCTGCGGCCGGCGAGGCCACTGGAGCCCACGACGATCCCCGGAGGCGGTGTCGACGACGCCGTCGTCGTTCTCGTCGACGACGTGCTGTACAGCGGGCGGACGGTGCGGGCGGCCCTGGACGCGCTCAACGACATCGGCCGTCCACGCGCGGTCCAGCTGGCCGTCCTGGTCGACCGGGGGCACCGGGAGCTGCCGATCAGGGCCGACTACGTCGGCAAGAACCTGCCGACCGCCCCCAGCCAGACCGTCCACGTCGCGCTCCGCGAGTACGACGACCGCGACGCGGTGACGATCTCCGGGACGGGGGCGGAGCGATGAGGCACCACCTCTTGTCGAGCGCCGACCTCACCCGCGACGACGCGCTGCTCATCCTCGACACCGCCGCCGAGCTGCGCTCGCTCGCCGACCGGCCCATCAAAAAGCTGCCGACGCTTCGGGGGCGTACGGTCGTCAACCTGTTCTTCGAGGACTCCACGCGGACGCGGATCTCCTTCGAGGCGGCCGCCAAGCGGCTCAGCGCCGACGTCATCAACTTCTCGGCGAAGGGGTCCAGCGTGTCGAAGGGCGAGAGCCTGAAGGACACCGCCTTGACACTCGAGGCCATGGGCGCCGACGCCGTGGTGATCCGGCACGGGTCGTCGGGCGCGCCGCACCGGCTCGCCAACAGCGGCTGGGTGCGCTCCAGCGTGGTCAACGCGGGCGACGGCACGCACGAGCACCCGACCCAGGCGCTGCTGGATGCGTTCACGATGCGCCGCCACCTCGGTGAGCTCGAGGGCCGCCGCATCACGATCGTCGGCGACGTCCTGCACAGCCGGGTGGCCCGCTCCAACGCCCTGCTGCTCAGCACCCTCGGTGCCGAGGTACTGCTGGTCGCGCCGCCCACCCTGCTGCCGGTGGGCGTGTCGACCTGGCCGGTCGAGACGTCGTACGACCTCGACCGGGCCCTCGACAAGTGCGACGCCGTCATGATGCTGCGGGTGCAGCACGAGCGGATGAACGCAGCGTTCTTCCCGAGCGCCCGCGAGTACAGCAGGCGCTACGGTCTCGACGACCGCCGGTTCGCCCTGCTGCCCGACCACGCGATCGTCATGCATCCCGGACCGATGAACCGCGGGATGGAGATCTCGGCCAACGTCGCCGACTCGGCCCGCTCGGTCATCGTCGAGCAGGTGACCAACGGCGTCGCGGTCCGGATGGCCGTGCTGTACCTGCTGCTCAGCGGTGCCGAACCGGGCGCCTCGCCGGCTCGCGCCCGGAAAGGAGCGGCCCGATGACGGCATACCTGGTGCGCGGCGCCAGCATCCTCGGCGCCGGCGCCGCCGACCTCCTCCTGCACGAGGGGCGGTTCGCCGACCCGGCCGATGCACCGGTTGACGCCGTGCGGGTCGACGCACACGGCCTGGTCGCGCTGCCGGGGCTGGTCGACCTGCACACCCACCTGCGTGAACCGGGACGCGAGGACGCGGAGACGGTCGCCACGGGCACCCGGGCCGCCGCGCGGGGCGGCTTCACCGCTGTCCACGCGATGGCCAACACCGACCCCGTCGCCGACACCGCCGGCGTGGTCGAACAGGTCTTCCATCTCGGGCAGGCATCCGGCTACTGCGACGTGCGGCCGGTCGGCGCCGTCACGGCCGGGCTGGAGGGCCGGCGGCTCGCCGAGCTCGGGGCGATGGCCGACTCCGACGCGCGGGTGCGCGTCTTCTCCGACGACGGGCGATGCGTGTCCGACGCGGTGCTGATGCGCCGAGCGCTCGAGTACGTCAAGGCGTTCGACGGCGTTATCGCCCAGCATGCCCAGGAGCCGCGGCTGACGGAGGGCGCCGAGATGAACGAAGGCACCATGTCGGGCGTGCTCGGGATGCGGGGCTGGCCGGCCGTCGCCGAGGAGGCGGTCGTCGCCCGCGACT
>JAWWPH010000413.1:0-6429 GCA_033850875.1 Nocardioidaceae bacterium
CGATCATGACGTACGACGTCCGGTGGGGCTGCGACGTCATGCGTCCCGTCTACGACGCGACCGACGGCAAGGACGGCCGGGTCAGCATCGAGGTCGACCCGCGCCTCGCGCACGACTGCGACGCCACGCTGGCCGAGGCACGGGCCCTGTGGTGGCTCGTCGACCGACCCAACGTCATGATCAAGATCCCCGCCACGGAGGAGGGCCTGGCCGCCATCGCCAGTGCCACCTCCGAGGGCATCAGCGTCAACGTCACCCTCATCTTCAGCCTCGAGCGGTACAAGAAGGTGATGGATTCGTACATGACCGGGCTCGAGCGGGCCCGTGACAACGGCGTCGACGTGTCGACGATCCGCTCGGTGGCCTCGTTCTTCGTCAGCCGAATCGACACCGAGGTCGACAAGCGCCTCGACGAGGTCGGCACCGACGAGGCGAAGTCGCTGCGCAGCAAGGTGGCCGTCGCCAACGCGAGGCTGGCGTACCAGGCGTACGAGGAGGTCGTCGGCTCCGACCGCTGGCAGTCGCTCGAGAAGGCCGGGGCACACCGGCAGCGCCCACTCTGGGCGTCGACGTCGGTGAAGGACCCCGACCTGCCCGACACCATGTACGTGACCGAGCTCGTCGCGCCTGACACCGTCAACACCATGCCCGAGGCGACGATCGAGGCGACCGCCGACCACGCCGAGATCACCGGCGACAGCATCACCGGGAACTACGACTCGGCCCAGGAGGTGCTCGACCGAATGGAACGGGTCGGCATCGCGTACGACGACGTCGTCAAGGTCGTCGAGGACGAGGGCGTCGACAAGTTCGAGAAGGCGGGCCAGGAGATGGTCGACACCGTGAGCGCTGCCCTCGAGAAGGCCAAGAAGTGATGCGGCCCCTCCACGTATCGAGCTCGGAGAAGTACGACGACCTGCTGAAGACGCTCGTCGACGACCAGGTGGCGAGCAAGCTCGCCGCCAAGGACCCCACCCTGTGGGGCCCCGACGCCGAGTCGGAGGCCTCCATCAGGCTGTCCTGGGTCGACCTCCCCGTGTCGTCGCGGCCCCTGCTGGCCGAGATCGACGCCCTGCGGGCCCAGCTGTGGTCCGAGGGCATCGACCGGGTCATCTTGTGCGGGATGGGCGGCTCGTCGTTGGCTCCGGAGGTCATCTCACGTACCTACGACGTGCCGCTGGAGATCCTCGACTCCACCGATCCGCACGTCATCGAGCGGGCGCTCGGGGGCGACCTGGCCCGTACGGTCGTCGTCGTGTCGAGCAAGAGCGGCGGCACGCTCGAGACCGACAGCCAGCGTCGCGCGCTGATGGCGGCGTTCGAGAAGGCCGGCATCGACGCGGCCTCCAGGATGGTCGTCGTGACCGACCCCGGCTCGGGGCTCGAGAAGCTCGCGACCGAGGGCGGGTACCGCAAGATCTTCACCGCCGACCCACACGTCGGCGGCCGCTACAGTGCGCTGACCGCCTTCGGTCTCGTCCCGAGCGGGCTGGCCGGGGTCGACATCGCCGACCTGCTCGACGAGGCGGCCGACGTCATGCACGCATTGGCGGAGGACTCCCCCGACAACCCGGCCCTGGTCCTCGCCGCCGCCATGACGGGGGACCGTGCGCGCGACAAGATCGTCCTGGTCGACGCCGGCTCCGGCATCGTCGGGTTTCCCGACTGGGCCGAGCAGCTCATCGCCGAGTCGACGGGCAAACAGGGCAAGGGTGTGCTTCCGGTCGCGCTCGAGGGGATGTCGGCTCCCGAGATCACCGCCGACGCGCCCGACGTCACCGTCGCCGTCCTCGCCGGTGACGAGCCGGTGTCGCTCGACACGGCTGGAAAGCCGACCGTGACCGTGAGCGGCACGCTCGGCGCCCAGATGCTGGTCTGGGAGACGGCGACGGCGATCGCGGGTCGGGTGATCGGCATCAACCCCTTCGACCAGCCCGACGTGGAGAGCGCGAAGGAGGCGGCCCGCGGCCTGCTCGACGCCCAGCCCGAGTCCGAGCCTGCCGCGATCACCGAGACAGGGGTCGAGGTACGCGGCTCCGCCGGGCTCCTCGACGGCGTCGACACGCTCGCGGACGCGGTCGGCGCGCTGGTCTCGCGCCTCGGGGCGAACGGGTACCTCGCGGTGATGGCGTACGTCGACGCCGCCCGCGACGCGTCGCTTCACGGTGTCCGCGCGACGCTCGCGGAGCGGACGGGCCGGCCCGTCACCTTCGGCTGGGGGCCGCGGTTCCTGCACTCCACCGGGCAGTACCACAAGGGCGGGCCGCCGCAGGGCGTTTTTCTGCAGATCACCTGTGACGAGCCGACCGACGTCGAGATCCCGGACCGGCCGTTCACGTTCGGCACGTTGATCCAGGCCCAGGCTGCCGGGGACGCGAACGTCCTCGCCGACCACGACCGGCCGGTGCTGCGCCTGCACATCACAGACCTGGAGACCGGCCGGGCAGTCGTGGAGGGTGCACTCCGATGAGCCTGACCGTCGAGGAGACCGAGAACCCGCTGCGGGACCCGCAGGACCGCAGGCTGCCACGGATCGCCGGTCCGTGCGGCGTGGTGATCTTCGGAGTCACGGGCGACCTGTCCCGCAAGAAGCTGATGCCCGCGATCTACGACCTCGCCAACCGCGGCCTGCTGCCGCCGGGGTTCTCGCTGGTCGGTTTCGCCCGCCGGGACTGGGCCGACCAGGACTTCGCCCAGATCGTGCACGACGCGATCAAGGCGTACGCCCGCACGGCTTTCCGCGAGGAGGTGTGGGAGCAGCTCGCCAAGGGCTTCCGCTTCGTCCCGGGCGACTTCTCCGACGACGTGGCGTTCGACCAGCTCCGCAACACGATCGAGGAGCTCGACCGCGAGCGCGGTACGGCCGGCAACCACGCGTTCTACCTCTCGATCCCGCCGCGGTTCTTCCCGGACGTGATCGGCCAGCTGAAGGAGCACGGGCTCGCCGAGAACCATCCCAACTCGTGGCGGCGCGTCGTGGTGGAGAAGCCGTTCGGCCATGACCTGAGGAGCGCGCAGGAGCTCAACTCCATCGTCTCCGAGGTGTTCCCGCCGGAGTCGGTCTTCCGAATCGACCACTACCTCGGCAAGGAGACCGTCCAGAACATCATGGCTCTGCGGTTCGCGAACCAGCTGTACGAGCCGGTCTGGAACTCCAACTACGTCGACCACGTGCAGATCACCATGGCCGAGGACATCGGGATCGGTGGCCGGGCCGGCTACTACGACGGCATCGGGGCCGCCCGTGACGTGATCCAGAACCACCTGCTGCAGCTGATGGCGCTGATCGCGATGGAAGAGCCGGTGTCGTTCGAGGCGCAGAGCCTGCGGATCGAGAAGCAGAAGATCCTCCGGTCCGTACGCCACCCCGACCGACTCGACCTGCACACCTCACGCGGGCAGTACGCCGCCGGCTGGGCGGGCGGGGAGAAGGTGCTCGGATTCCTCGAGGAGCAGGACATCCCGAAGACGTCCAAGACGGAGACGTTCGCCGCGATCAAGCTCGAGATCGACACCCGGCGCTGGGCCGGCGTGCCGTTCTACCTGCGCCACGGCAAGCGCCTCGGTCGCCGCGTCACCGAGGTGGCGGTGGTCTTCAAACGGGCTCCGCACCTGCCGTTCACCCAGACCGCGACCGAGGAGCTCGGCCAGAACGCGCTCGTCATTCGCGTGCAGCCCGACGAGGGCGTCACGCTCCGGTTCGGCTCGAAGGTGCCGGGCACGGCGATGGAGATCCGCGACGTCAACATGGACTTCGCGTACGGCGGGGCGTTCGTCGAGTCCAGCCCCGAAGCCTACGAGCGGCTGATCCTCGACGTGCTGCTCGGCGACCCACCGCTGTTCCCCCAGCACGAGGAGGTCGAGCTGTCGTGGCGCATCCTCGACCCGATCCTCGACTACTGGGCCGAGCACGGCCAGCCCGAGGCCTACCCTTCCGGGACGTGGGGTCCGGAGTCGGCGCACGAGATGCTGGCGCGTGACGGGCGCGTCTGGCGCAGGCCCTGAGGAGCTGACATGAGCATCGATCTCACCAACACCAACGCGAGCAAGATCGCGGGCGGGCTGATCCGGGCCCGGCGAGAGGCGGGATCGCCCACGATGGGGATGGTCCTCACCTTCATCGTGGTCGCCGACGAGGGGTCGCACTACGACGCGCTCAAGGCGGCCCGCTCGGTGTCGCGTGAGCACCCGTCGCGCGTGATCGGGGTGATCCGCCGGTCCGCACGGGGGCCGGCCAACCTCGACGCCGAGATCCGGATCGGCGACGGCACCTCCGGTGAGCAGGTGCTCCTGCGGATGTCGGGAGAGCTGGCGCACCACCCCGAGAGCGTCGTCCTGCCCCTGCTGCTGCCGGACTCCCCCACCGTCATCTGGTGGCCGAGCAAGCCGCCTGACAACCCGGCCACCGACCCGCTGGGTGCGCTCGCCCAGCGGCGCATCACCGACGCCGCCGCTGTCGACCGCAGGCGAGCCGCGGCGATGCTCAAGCAGGCCTCCAACTACGCCCCGGGTAATACCGACCTCTCGTGGACCCGGATCACGCCATGGCGGGCGCTGCTCGCCGCGGCTCTCGACCAGTACCCGGCAAAGGTCATGTCGGGTGTCGTCGCCGCCGAGCGTGGCAACCCGAGCGCCGACCTGCTGGTGGCCTGGCTGACCGACCGGCTCAAGGTGGACATCCACCGCTCGGTGTCGAGGGGTCCCGGCATCACCGACGTGTCGCTGATGACCGGTGGAGGCCAGATCGAGATCGCCCGACCCGACGGGCGGCTGGCGCAGTTCACGATCCCCAACTCGCCGCAGCGTCCGGTGGCGCTGAACCGGCGCGACCTCGCGGAGCTCCTCGCCGAGGAGCTCCGACGGCTGGACCCCGACGACGTGTACGAGGACACGGTCAAGACGCTGTGCCGCATCAGCGACAACGTGCCGGCCCTGTCCGAGCGCAGGCTGGCTGCCCTGCAGCGCGAAGCCGACGAGGCGGCTGCCCGGGTCGGGACGCCGCCGACCGATCCAGGCCCCCGGGTGCAGACCGACGACGAGGCCGAGCCGGAGGCACCGGGTCAGGACCGCACGAAGCCGCAGCAGGGCGCGGCTCGCACGAAGCGCGCCACGGCGACGAAGTCCGCCGCCAAGAAGGCGACGGCCACGAAGTCGACGGCCAAGAAGTCGACGGCCACGAGGTCCACCGCGAGGACGTCCACCACCGCCAAGAAGTCGAGCGCGGCCAGGAAGCGGGCGACGTCGTCTTGACGTCCGAGCCGACGGTTCTCGTCCACCGCACACCGGACGAGCTGGCCCAGGCGGTGTGCGCTCGCCTGGTCACGACGCTCGTCGACGCCCAGTCCGCCGGCCGGGTGCCGCGCGTGGTGCTGACGGGTGGGAGCATCGCCGACCGGATCCACGCCGCCGTCGCCGGGTCGCCCGCCCGCGACGCGGTCGACTGGTCGCGGGTGGAGGTCTGGTGGGGTGACGAGCGGTTCCTGCCGTCGGGTGACCCTGACCGTAACGAGACCCAGGCGCGCAAGGCTCTGATCGACCACCTCCGCGTCGACGATGCCCGCGTCCACCCGATGGCGGCGAGCGACTCCGTCGGCGACGACCCGGACCGGGCCGCCGACCTGTACGCGAGTGAGCTCGCCGCGGCGGCGGAGCCGCAGGACCACGGCGACGTGCCGACGTTCGACATCGTGATGCTGGGGGTCGGGCCGGACGGGCACGTGGCGTCGCTGTTCCCAGAGCGGCCGGCCCTGTACGACGAACGGACGGTCGTGGCCGTACGCAACTCGCCGAAGCCGCCGCCGACGCGGATCAGCCTGACGATGCCGACACTGGCGCGCGGTCGCGAGGTCTGGTTCGTGGTGGCGGGCGAGGACAAGGCCAAGGCCGTCCACCTGGCGCTGGCCGGAGCAGGTGTGGTCCAGGTGCCCGCTGCGGGACCGCGTGGCACCTCGCGGACACTGTGGATGCTCGACAGCGACGCGGCCTCGCAGCTCCCCCCGGGCCTAACCCGCCTCGCCTCCCCCTGACCCCTCCCCGCGAGAGAGAGGTTAGAAGAGGATCTCGCCGGACTTGCGCCGCGCGCGCAGGGTCTGCAGCGCCTCGTCGAGGATCTCCTTCGCCTCGGCGTCGGAACGCCGCTCCTTCACGTACGCGAGGTGCGTCTTGTACGGCTCGATCTTCGGGGGCGGCGGCGGGTTGGTCGAGTCCCTGTTGGCGGGAAGGCCGCAGCGCGGGCAGTCCCAGGTGTCGGGGACCTGCGCCTCGACCGCGAACATCGGCGCGGTCTCGTGTCCGTTGGCGCAGAAGTACGCGACGCGCTGCCGGGGCGCGGTGTCGCCGCGCTCCGCCTCCCCCATCGGGCCCGCTCCGACACGACTGCCTCGAATGGCACTGCCACCAGCCACTACAGAACTCCTCGACTTCTGGTCA
>JAWWPH010000443.1:0-4383 GCA_033850875.1 Nocardioidaceae bacterium
GTCGACGCGAGGGCACCGGCGATCGACTCGGCGCTGCGACGCCCGAAGCCCGGGAGCGCCGCGATCTCGTCCACACTGGCCGAGCGCAGCTTCTTCAGCGAACCGAAGTGCCGCAGCAGGACCTTGCGGCGTACCTCGCCCAGACCCGGCACGTCGTCGAGCACGCTCTCCACCATGCTCTTCGACCTCCGGTTGCGGTGGTGCGTGATCGCGAACCGGTGGGCCTCGTCGCGGACGCGCTGCAGCAGGTACAGCGCCTCGCTGGTGCGGGCGAGGATGACCGGGTCCTCCTGGCCGGGTCGCCACACCTCCTCGAGCCGCTTGGCCAGACCCACGACCGGTACGTCGTCGATCCCGAGCTCGTCGAGCGCGCGCTGCGCAGCGGCGACCTGTGGAGGCCCGCCGTCGACGACGACCAGCCCCGGGGCGTAGGCGAACTTGCGAGGTCGGCCGGTGTCGGGGTCGACCAGCACGGGTCCCCGCTCGTCTTCGGGTACGCCGAGGTCGACCTGCGTGGAGTCGGCGCGCTCGTCGAGCAGCCGGCGGAAGCGCCGGGTGATGGTCTCGTGCATGGCGGCGACGTCGTTCTGCCCCTCGAAGCCACGGATGACGAACCGGCGGTAGTCGCTCTTTCGGGGCAGCCCGTCCTCGAAGACCACCATGGACGCGACGACCTCGGTGCCCTGCAGGTTGGACACGTCGAAGCACTCGATCCGCAGTGGCGCCTCCTCGAGCCCGAGCGCGTGCTGGATCTCCTCGAGCGCCTTGCTCCGGGTCGTGAAGTCGCTGGCCCGGCGGGTCTTGTGCACGGCGAGCGACTGCTTGGCGTTGCGCGCCACCGTCTCCAGCAGAGTCCGCTTGTCGCCGCGCTGCGGCACCCGGATCGCGACCTTGCTGCCCCGCTTGTCGCACAGCCACAGGCCCAGCGCCTCGGCGTCCTCGGGCAGCTGGGGCAGCAGCACCTCCCGCGGGATCGCGTCGGACATCTCGGCGTCGTACACCTGGAGCAGGAAGCGCCGGAGCAGCTCGGGCAGCTCGGCGTCGTCCGTCCGGTCGGCCACCCACCCGCGCTGACCGCGGATGCGTCCTCCGCGCACGTAGAACACCTGGACCGCCAGCTCGAGCGGGTCCTCGGCGACCGCGACGACGTCGGCGTCGGTGCCGTCCGACAGCACCACGGCGTTCTGCTCCATCGCCCGCCGCAGGGCGCCGATGTCGTCGCGGATGCGGGCGGCCCGCTCGAAGTCGAGCGCCTCGGACGCGGCGAGCATCTCTCGCTCCAGCCGGCGTACGTGCGTACTGGTCTGGCCGGCGATGAAGGTACAGAAGTCGTCGACGATCTGCCGGTGCTCCTCGGCCGTCACCCGGCCCACGCACGGCGCCGAGCACTTCCCGATGTAGCCGAGCAGGCAGGGCCGGCCGATCTGGGCGCTGCGCCGGAAGACTCCGCCGGAACAGGACCGCATCGGGAAGACCCGCAACAGCAGGTCGACGGTCTCCCGGATCGCCCAGGCGTGGGAGTACGGGCCGAAGTACCGCACGCCCTTCTTCTTCGGCCCGCGACCGACCATGACCCGCGGGAACTCCTCGTTGAGGGTGACGGCGAGCCATGGGTATGACTTGTCGTCGCGGTACTTCACGTTGAAGCGGGGGTCGTACTCCTTGATCCACGAGTACTCCAGCTGCAGTGCCTCCACCTCGGTCTGGACCACTGTCCACTCGACCGAGCCCGCCGTCGACACCATCGTGGCCGTGCGCTGGTGCAGGTGTGCAGGGTCCTGGAAGTAGGACGAGACACGCGACCGCAGAGACTTCGCCTTGCCCACGTAGATGACGCGTCCGCCCGGGTCGCGGAACCTGTACACCCCGGGCGCGTCGGGGATGGATCCGGGTGCCGGGCGGTAGCTGGAGGGGTCGGGCACACCAGCAACCCTACGAGTCGGCACAAGGGTTTACCCCTGCCATATAGAGCGCTTCACTAGAGTATGGACATGCCTTCGAGGACCGCTTTCGGCCCCGCGTCGGCTCGAGACCTGTACGGCCTGGAGCTGACGACGTCCGTGACGGCTGCGGAGGCGTACAACGAGGGGGTCTCGGGGCTGCTGAAGGTCCAGGCGGGCGCGCTGCGGATGGTGGCGGCCTCGATCACCCACGACCCGACATTCGCACTCGGCCACGCCGCGCTGGCCGTACTGGGCCACGAGTACTGCGCCAACGTCGACGTCGAGGCCCGCATCGCCTCAGCACAGATGCACGCGAGGCGCGCCACGGAGCGGGAGCGGCGTCACGTCCATGCCGTCGTCAGCCACATCCGCGGGGACTCCGGGCCACTGGTCCGCCACCTCGAGACGAATCCGCTCGACGCCATGCTGCTGTCGATCGCCGTACCGACGATCGCGTTCGCCGGTGTCACCACGGTTCCGCAGGACTCGTGGGCCATCGTGGAGCGGGCTCGCCCGGCGTACGGCTCGGACTGGTGGTACAGCGGCCTCTTGGCCTTCATCCGCCAGGAGCAGCGCCGCTGGGACGAGGCGATGCGACTGTCGTGCGCGTCACTGGAGGTCGAGCCTGCCGCCGGGCACTCGGTGCACGCCCGTACCCACGTGCACTACGAGACCGGCGACCACCAGGGCGGCCTGGACTGGCTCGACGGCTGGATCCACGGTCCGGGTCGCACGTCGGACAACCTGGCCCACTACTCCTGGCATGCCGCCCTGCACGAGCTGTCGATGGGTGACTTCGAGGCCGTGCGCAGCCGCTACGCCGCAGAGCTGGCCCCACCAGCGGTGGTCGGCTGCCGGGCGCTGGTCGACTCCTGCTCCCTGCTGTGGCGGTGGGCGATCACGCCCGGGGCGAGCTCCGTACCCGGCGTCGACACGGTGATCGACGACGTGGACCAGCACCTGCTCGACGCACCTCCGACGCCGTTCATGGCGATGCACTCGGCCGTCACCTTGTGTGCGCTCGGTGAGTCCGACCGGCTGGCCGCGCTAGAGGCGTGGGCCCGCCGTCATCCGGACCCGACGTACGCCGAGGTCGTCTCGCCACTCACCGCCGCGCTGGAGGCGCTCGTCGACGAGGATCCCGGGCTGGCAGCCGATCGCCTCGGCGACCTGTTGGGGTCGATCTGGCGGCTCGGCGGGAGCGACGCGCAGCGGGAGATCGTGGAGGACACGCTCATCGCTGCCCTGCTCGCGGCGGGGCGTTTCGACGAGGCCCGGCCAGTCATCGACCGGCGCCTGGACCGGAGGGTATGCAAGCGCGACCTCGCCTTCCTCGCGGCCGCCAGCTCCGACGGGACCGGCTCGGTCAGCCCAGGCTGATCTCCTTGCCGGACACCTTCAGCGGCTTGGCGGCGAGCGGCTGCGTCGCAGGACCGGTCACGACGCTGCCGTCGGTGATGGAGTACTGGCTGCCGTGACAGATGCAGTTGATGGTGCTGGTCACGTCGTGCACGGGGCACCCCATGTGCGTACAGATGTTGGTGAATCCCTTGAAGTCCCCGGACTTCGGCTGCGTGACCACGACGCCCTGGTCACTGAAGATCTTGCCGCTGCCCTCGGGGATGGCCGTCGTCTTCGCGAGTGCTGCGGCCGCGCCTCCACCCGAACCCTCTGAGCCCGCGTTCGAGCCGCCACCCGACCCGGCCCCCGAGCCGGCGCTGGTGCCCGCCGCGCTGCTGGCGCCGCCGCTCTTGGAGGCGCACGCTGCCAGCAGCGGCGCCGCGACTCCGGCGATCAGGGCGCCCCGGAGGACCGTGCGCCGCGGTGTGGCGTCGGGCATCTCGACCTGGTCGTTGTCGGCCATGTTCAGCTCCTCATTGAAGGATCAAGCTCTTGCTGAAAGCCTAACCAGCGTCCAGGCCCCGACAATTGGCCGATGGTCGTAGCACCCCCCCTCCGCCGAGGAGTCAGCGGCGGGCTGCCGCACGCTTGGAGGTACTCGTGGCGGCCGTCTTCGTGGTCTTCGCGCGCTTGGGCACGGACTCCGTCGCGGACGACCTCGTGGTCTTGGCCCGCGTCGGCGACGTCTCGGTCGTCGACGACCTCACGGTCTTGGCCGGCTTGGCCGCACGGGACGCCTTCGCGGCGGCGACCGGGCCCCCATCGAGGGGCGCCGCGGAGTCCGGCACCGCGCCGACGCTGCGACCACGGCCCCGCAGCACCGGCTCGAGGAAGCGGCCGGTGTAGCTCGCCTCGACGCGCGTGACCTCCTCGGGGGTGCCCTCGGCGACGACGAGCCCACCCTTGTTGCCGCCGTCAGGGCCGAGGTCGATGAGCCAGTCGGCCGTCTTGATCACGTCGAGGTTGTGCTCGATCACGATCACCGTGTTGCCCTGGTCGACGAGCTGGGACAAGACGTGCAGGAGCTTGCGGATGTCCT
>JAWWPH010000449.1:0-3890 GCA_033850875.1 Nocardioidaceae bacterium
CCGCCACCGGTGGAATGCGCAGCGCTTCGCGGCGAAGTGCGCGTCGACGGGGCAGCGGGATCCACCGAGGCGTCGGTGGTGGGCGGCGAGGACGTCGGCACCGGCGCTGGCGTGGAGCTGCTCGGAGGCGACGTGGACGGCGGCGCGCCGCCTCCTCCGCCGTGGTGATGGGGTGGGCTCGAGGTCGTCGGGGGAGCCGTGGTCGGTGGCGACGTGTGCGGCCGGACAGGCTTGACCGCCGGAGTCGCAGGGGACCCGCTGCCGAGGGAGAACGCCCAGCCCTCGAACCCACCCGGAGTCGTGTCGTGGCTCGAAGCCCCCACCGAGTTGTACGCCCAGGTGCCCCCGTTGCGGGCTGACCAGTAGCTCCAGAACGCCGTCTGGGGCGGGGTGTCGACGCACTGCTCGTGGTAGTGGGGATTGCCCGGGATCGCCAGCGACTCCGTCGGCGACGGTCGGCCCTGGATCCGGCACATGAAGGCGAGCCCGTACCGCTGCGTCCCCGCGACCGTGAAGCCCGCCCCGCGCAGCGCGTCGAGCCCGCTGTAGCCCGCTCCGCCCGGCCCCGGAGCGCACCGCACGGTCACGCCGCCGCCCAGGGCAGACATGTCCACGACCACCGTCACCCCTGCGGTGCTCGTGCAGTACCCGGACGTGCCCGACTCCACTGCGGCCGCCACCGACGCGGCAGCGACCGAAGGGCTCGCCGCGGTCAGCAGAACCGCAGCGAGCCCCGCGATCGCGCGCAGTCCAGCACGCATGGCGCCTACCGGACCCTCAGCCTGGAAAGCGGCCTGGGGACGAGGGCGTAGATCGCCTCCGCCGTCGACCGCCGGAACTGGTCGCGCGTCGCCGAGGTCACGCCATCGCGGAGCGCGGCGTCGAGCCCGTCCGCGTTGTACGCGATCGCGCCGAGGTCGCGTCGCGCGGGGCCGTGACCCGCCCGCTTCCCGGTGATCTGGAGGGAGGCGACGTAGCGCGCTGCCCGGACCTGGCCGCCGCGGTGGTGGACGGCCGACAGCGCCTGTACGGCCAGTCCGGTGCTGTTCGAGTTGACCGCGCGCGTCACCGACCCGCCGCCCCAGCCGCCGTTGCGGTGCTGCCGGGCGATCAGCCAATGGGCAGCCCGGTGGATCGCGTGGTGCGCGATGTGCGTACCCGCGGCGCGCGCGGCCACGAGCGCCTGGATCGCCACCGAGGTTGCGTCGGCGTCGGAACCGCTCGAGCTGCGGTCACAGGTTTTTCCGGCGGTCTCGAACGTACGGAAGTACCCCTTGGCGCACTGCTGCTTGAGCAGGTATGTCACGGCGCGCCGCGGCACCCCGCCCGTGCGGGCCAGCCCGAGCACGGCGTAGGCCTGGCTGAACGTGTTGCTGAAGTCGGTCTTGCCGGTGTCGCGTACGCGTCCCGCCTCGAAGCCCGCGCCCGCCGGCGCGACCAGCCTCAGTACCTGGCGGCGCACGTTGTGCCCGCCGAAGTGGCGTGGATGCCTACCGAGGATCTTGGCGGCGACCAGCGACTTCGCCATCGCCCCGGCGGAGACGTCGCCCTTGTAGACGGCGTACGACGAGAAGTAGTGACGTGCGATCGCGTTCGTCACGCGGTGCAGCAGCCGGGGCTGGCTGCCGTCGGCGGCGATGGCGAAGGCGGAGTCGATCGTCAGGCCCCAGTCGTCGAACCCGCTCGTGGTGATCCGGCCGGCGTCGAGCTGGGACGCCTGCCAGTGTGCGGCTGCGGTCGCCCGGGACCGCAGGTGCGGAGCCGACTCGGCGGCTCCGGCATCGGTAGGGGCGACCGAGGCGATCAGGGCGAGGCTGGTCGCCGCCACGGCGGTGCGTCCGAAGCGTAGGGACATCAGGGGTGCCTTTCACGAGCGGTCCCAGGAACGGACGTGTCGGACGGCACAGCAGTGGGTCCCGACTCCGAGCCTGTAGACCTCGACAGTATGGAGCCGCTCACTCGTTGCAGAGGCATTCCGGCTGACGGCGAGGCACCTCTGCGCCTGGACCGATCACGGCTGCGGGACAGCGTCGGATTGACACCGACTTCCCCTCTGGACGAGCACTTTTCAGTTGGAGCCGGGGAGTCTTTCCCGACATCGGCAATCTAGCAGAGGGCCGCGGTCGGCAGCGTGCGGTGCGCCGGCAGCCGGCCGGGGACCGTGCGACGGGCCCGGTCGCACCCGTCGGGGCGGCCGCCACCGTCCCGGGACGAACGGCCCGCCAGCGGTGGACGATCGAGCAGCCGATCCACCCGAACGGACGATGGTGTCCGACCTGCCCGATAACAGACACTTGTTCCGCCACGAATCGTGACGTTTCCTGTGCGATCCGTAAAGAAGAGTCGTCCTGAACGTAACTAGAGCCCCACTGCTCTCGTTTGTTGCACTGAACGAGCGGTCGATGCGGGTCTCTCGGGACTACAGTTTCTTCCGTGCGGATAACTCAGAGTCACGTGGTAGACACAAGCGGTGTGCGACGGTCACCACGGCCGAGCGCTCTCGTCGAGGGGAGCGTCTGAGCACGGCGTCTTGCGATGAGGTCCAGCCATTTCGAGATGCAGGCGAAGGGGGTTCCCGGTGTCGCGGATGCGCAGAGCCTCCAACGAGCCCGAGCCCGCAGCTCAGCCGGTGTCGTACACCACCGTCCTCGACGACGCAGCTGTGCCCGACTCCTCCGTGGCCGACGAGGCGGGCGCCCTGGCCGTTCCACCGGGGATGGTCGCTTCGGCCACGTCCTCGAACGGCTCCGCGCCTCCCCGTACCTCCTCGACGGAGCTGCCCGCGCGCTACCCCGCGCTGACCCGGCGAAGCGACTTCTGGCGGATGCGGTTGTCCCTCTGGCTGGCCGACGCCGTGATCGCCGCGGTCGGCGCGTTCGCGGCGCTGCTCCTGGCCGGACCCTTCTTCATGGCGGTTCCCGCGATCTGGCTGGCCATGACGGCGGTCCGCGCCACGCGGGACGGCCGGATCGCGGATCTCAACGACCTGCGGCCGTTCATCAAGGCCAGTGGGAACTACGTCCTGCTCATGACCCTGGGTGGGATCGCCTTCAGCGACACGCTTGCCGACACCCGCGCTGTTCTCGTGATCTCCCTGGCCGTCGCCTCGGCCGGCTTCGCGGACCGTTGGCTGCTCGGGCTCCCGTACACGCGCCGCGCCCTCGGTATCGACGTCGGCGAGAGCGTCGTGATCGTCGGTGACCTGGCCAGCGTCTCCAGGACCATCAACGAGTGGGAGAACCTCGACCTCGTACGCGTCGTGGGCGTCTGCCTGTCGACGTCGGACTTCGGGCCCGAGGAGGTGAGGGGCGTACCCGTCCTCGGGTCGGTCGCCGATGTCGCTGCGCTGAGCCGCCGCATGCACATCGACGTGGTGGCGGTGCACGACACGGACAAGCTCGGTGGTCTCCAGCTGGCGAAGCTCCAGTGGGCTCTGGAAGAGGCCGGAACCCAGCTGTCGGTCGTGACGCCGATCACGAACACGTTCGTGGAGCGTGCCCGGGTCCGCCAGGTCGGGCGCCGCGTCATGGTCGACGTCGCCTACAGCCGGCCCTCCGGCGTGGTCGCGATGATCAAGGGCCTGGTCGACCGGTGCGCCGCGGCAGTCCTGCTCGTCATCGCCGTGCCGATCCTGGCTGCCTGCGCGTTCGCCATCAAGTCGACCTCACCGGGCCCGGTCCTCTTCAAGCAGACCCGGGTACGCGAGCACGGTCGGGACTTCACGATCTACAAGCTGCGCACCATGAGCGTCGACGCCGAGGCCAGGCTGGCCGAGGTCGCCGACCGCAACGAGGCGGGCGGCGGCCTGTTCAAGATCCGTGCCGACCCCCGCGTCACGTCGACCGGTCGGTGGCTGCGGCGGCTGTCCCTCGATGAGCTGCCCCAGCTCT
>JAWWPH010000467.1:0-3623 GCA_033850875.1 Nocardioidaceae bacterium
CACAGACAGCACCTTGATCGGCGCTACCGAGTCGTTCACGGTGTCTCCCTTGTCGCAGCCTGACGGACAGTGCCGCCCCGCTAGCAATGGGCTGCGCGGAAGCACCTCTCGACATGAGGCTACGGGGCGGGGGTGAAGTAACGGTGAAACCACCAGGGTGCATCGTCCGTTCGGACGGTCAGCGGGGAGCGCCGAACTAGGCTAAGGCCATGCATGTGGTGGTTGTCGACGACGAGCCCCGCCTGCTGGAGCTCGTGGTCAGCCACCTCGAGGAGTCCGGCTTCACCGCTACCGGGTTCAGCGACGGCGTGACCGGGCTGGAGGCGGCGCGGGAGCCCGGCGTCGATGCCGTCGTGCTCGACCTCCTCCTCCCGCGGATGAACGGGCTTGCTGTCTGCCGGGCACTGCGCAGTGCCGGCAGCGACGTGTACGTGCTCATGCTGACCGCCCGAGGGACCGTGAGGGAACGGGTCGCCGGGCTCGACGCCGGGGCCGACGACTACCTGGTCAAGCCGTTCGCGCTCGAGGAGCTCTCGGCCCGCCTGCGGGCGGTCCACCGCCGACGTCGAGACGACGACGAGCGACGGCTGACGGTCGGCGACCTGGTGCTCGACCCGCTGGCCCAGCGCGTCTGGCGGGGCGAGACCGAGGTGGACCTGTCTCGTCGCGAGTTCGCCGTCCTTCGCGCCCTCATGGAGAACGCCGGACGGGTCGTCAGTCGGTCCTTCATCTTCGACCAGGTCTGGGACGGCGAAGCCGACCTGTCGAGCAACGCCATCGACGTGCACGTGTCGAAGCTGCGTGCCCGGATCGACAAACCGTTCGGTACCGACACCATCACCACGCTGCGAGGCGTCGGCTACCGACTGGAGACCCGCGCGTAGTGGGACCGCTCCTGCGCTGGCGCTCGAGGCTGGCCATCGGCACGAGGCTGGTGCTCAGCGTGGCCGTCGCCATGGCAGGAGTACTGATCCTGACGGCGAGCTTCGTCGGCTGGCGGGTCCAACAGGGCCTCGACAGGCAGCTCCGACAGGACCTCGCCACGTACCACGCCATCGTCGTCCAAGACGTCAGGACCAACGGCGACCTCCCGGTCGAAGGCCCCGGTGTCTGGTACCAGGTCGTGGCTCCGGACGGACGGGTGCAGGCTCAGAGCACCGAGATACCGGTGTCGAAGCTGTTCGGTGCGTCCGCGCTGCGCAGTGCCTTGGCGGGTCACGTCGTGCACACTCAGCGCGACGCGCTCTTCCATCCGGGGGACAGGTCGTACCTCGCCGTCGCATCGGCGGTCAGGTCGTCGTCCGGCCGCGTCGTGGTGGCGACGGCGATCAGCCGGGCGCACCGGGACCAGGCGCTGCGTGAGCTCATGCTGCAGCTGGCGATCGCCGACGTCCTGGTCCTGCTGGCCGCATCGTACGTGGGGTACCGGACCGCCCGAGGTGCGCTGAACCCGGTAGAGCGGTACCGGCGTGCAGCCGAGGTCGCGGGGGAACGACCGGGCGCGCGGCTGCCGGTCGCGACCGACCGGGACGACGAGCTGACTCGTCTCGGGCACACGTTCAACGACCTGCTGGGCCGTCTCGAGGCTTCGACCCTACGCGAGCACCAGTTCCTCGCCGATGCGTCGCACGAGCTGAGGTCGCCCCTCGCCCTCCTCAAGGCCGAGATCGAGTTCGCCCTCAACCGGCCTCGCACGCAGGAGCAGACGCTGAGCACGCTGAGGTCCGTCCAGGCCCAAAGTGACCGCCTCGTCGACCTCGCCAACTCCCTGCTCGACCTGGAGGAGATCGACAGCCTGCCGAGCGTCTCGCGATCTGAGGTCGACGTGTCGGACCTCATCGGGGCGGTCGCCGAGCGCTGCTCGGCTGCCTTCGCCCAGGCCGGCAGACGGATCCGTGTCGACGCCCCGGACGTGACGGTGCTGGCCAGCCCTCGCTGGCTGGATGCCGCCGTCGGAAACCTCGTCACCAACGCCCTGCGTCACGGTGCCGGCGACGTGAGCGTCGTGGCGCAGGTCGACGGCGACCGGCTTCGCGTCAGCGTCACCGACCAGGGTCCGGGCTTTCCCGCCGACTTCGTGGCCAAGGCGTTCGACCGGTTCAGCCGGGCCGAGGAGAGTCGCACGACCACCGGCTCGGGTCTGGGGCTCGCCGTGGTGGCGGCCGTTGCGGCCAACCACGGCGGAACCGTCCGCATCGAGGCGGCCGAGGGCCAGGGCGCCCGTGTCGTCCTCGACATCGTCTGCCCGCCCGTGCGGCGCAAGCAGCGGGATCGCCGACCTGACGCGATGCCGACGTCGGAGCCGGCTACGCCAGGAACCTCCCGAGCAGGGGGATCTTGAGCAGCTCCGGGAAGGTGCTCGCCAGCCGCATCGACGCCCGGTTGAAGCGAAGGACCACCAGTGAGGCGACGGCGGTGACGGCGAGCGCCACGACGATGCCCGGATGGACGGCCAGCTCGAAAACGGACAGGGCGACGCTGACCACGGCGATGGTCAGGTAGGGACGAACGAAGCTCTCGCCCTTGCCGCCGCCGCGCAGGGTACGGCCCAGCACGATCTGGTTGACGACATTCTGGGCCACCATCGTCCCCCCGCCGGCAATAGCGGCTCCAAGGGCGCCGAAGGGAGGGATGAGAAGGAAGGCGAGTCCCATGTTGACCACCAGCGAGCCGGCGTTCGAGGCGACGAGGAAGCGCAATCGTCCGTAGACCTGGAGCACGTAGGCGTTGAAGCCGAGGGTGACGCTGAAGTAGTAACCGAACGCTGTCGCGGCGAGCACCCTCCCGGAATCCGCATACGGGCTGCCGAACAGCGTCACCGTCGTGGTCTGTGCGAAGACGGTGGTCATGATGAAGATCGGGAAGGTCGCCACGGCAAGGAAGACCGACGTCTGCCAGTAGCTGTTGCGCATGCCCTTGTGGTCACCCCGCGAGAACAGCCGCGCGGCCATCGGAAGGAACATCGTGACAAAGGTCTGGTACACGACCTGGTTCAGCCGGGCTGCGGGGAAGACCGCGCGGTAGGCGGCGACGTCGGTGGGGCCGCCGTAGGCCGCCAACAAGACGACCGTGCCCATGTTGGTGATCACGAACTCCAGCTGCGTGGTCATCGTCGGGATCGAGAACGCGAACACCTCCTTCCACGGCAACACCACACGACGGAGCCGGAAGCGGTACAAGATCTCGCGCTCGCGAAGCACGCGCACGAGCAGCACCGCGTAGATGGCGATGCCGATGAAACTGGTGATGACATATCCAGTGGCCAGCAGAAACACATTGCCGCTGGTCAACTGCCAGATCGCCACGACAACGATCAGCTGCAGCAGCGGCGTGACGATGTACTTCCGGAAGAAGATCGCGGTCGGCTTGGAGAACACGGCGAAGATGGAGACGAAGACCTGGTCCAGTGCCTGCATCGGCGCGCAGAACATCAAGATCAGCAGCACCTTGATCGCGTCGGGGTTGTCCAGTGAGCTGCCGAGGAGAGGCCCGGCGAAGAAGGTGTACGCCAGCAGTACGACGGTGCTGGTGGCGAAGATCGTTCCGACGGCGAGCAGGATGCTCCCGAACATGCGCGGGAAGTCGCGCTCCTCCTCGTACTTGGTCATGAACCGGCTGAGCAG
>JAWWPH010000468.1:0-3308 GCA_033850875.1 Nocardioidaceae bacterium
CTCGACGCCGGTGCCGGTGTCGTCGTCCGCGCCCGCGGAGATGTCGCCCGCGGGGCGTCAGCCAGGGTCGGCATCCGTCCCGCCCGGCTGCGCATCGTGCCCGGGGAGCCCGACGGGCGGGTCAACACCGCACACGGCGTCGCCGTGACGAAGGTGTACCTCGGCGACGAGGTGCAGGTGGTCGCCGAGCTCGACGGGGGCACCCGCATGCTGATCCGCGAGCAGCGGGCGGGGAGCGACGCGTCCGACGACGCCATCCGCCCCGGAGACCCGATCACGATCCAGTGGGACACCTCGGCACCGGTCCTGCTGGCAGACCCACCACCCACCCGCAACGACAGAGGCGACCATGACTGACAAGCCCCAGACCCTGAACCTCATCGCTCCCGTCTCGACCAAGAAGAAGCTCGACGGGATCCATCGACGTGTCGAGCAGGCGGCCGGCCGCCGGATGTCGCGTCGGGAGGCGCTCGGGCTCAGCGGCATGCTGCTGCTGACGGCCGCCTGCGGCAGCACCTCGACGTCCAGCGGCGGAGGCGGCGGTTCCAACACGCAGGCCGGTGGCGCGTCCTCGCTGAAGGGCAAGCCGGTCGAGAACCACCTGGAGATCTTCAACTGGTCGGAGTACGACGACCCCTCGACGTACAAGAAGTTCATGCAGCTGCCGGCCGAGTCCAAGGCCGGACTGAAGATCCACGAGACGTACTACTCGTCGAACGACGAGCTGCTGGCGAAGCTGAACGCCGGCGGGACCACGTACGACATCATCGTCCCGAGCCAGAACGCGGTCGCCCAGCTGATCCAGGAGAACAAGCTGATGGCGCTCGACTTCTCCCTCATCCCCAACATCAAGTTCCTCGACCCGAAGTTCAAGAAGGCGTCGTACGACCCGACCGGCAAGTACCACGTCATCAAGGACTACGGCATCACGATGATCTTCTACAACAACAAGATCGTGACCGAGCGCCCCACGACGATGCTCGAGTTCTACAAGCTGCTGCCCAAGTACGTCAGCAAGGGGCGCACCAACGTCCTCGACGGCGCCGAGGAGGTCGTGCCGCTGGCGCTGATGGCGCTCGGCCTCGACCCCAACACCGACAGCGCCGCGGACCTCAAGAAGGTCACGGACTTCTTGATGTCGATCCGCAAGGGCGTGACCACGATCTCGTCGTCGTCGCTGATCGACGACGCGATCGCCGGCAAGATCATCCTGAGCCAGGCCTGGAACGGCGACGTGCGCCGGATCGTCCAGGGCCGCAAGGAGGGCGACATCACCGCAGTGCTCCTGCACGGAGCCTCGGAGATCTGGTCCGACAACTGGTGCATCCCGACGACCGCCCCCCACCCGGTCGCGGCGCACGCGTGGATCAACTGGCTCCTGACCCCCTCGGTCGCGGTGACGGAGATGAAGTACCACAGCTACGGCATCCCGATCCCCTCGGCGCTGTCGAAGCTCCCGGCGTCGTTCGGCCAGGACCCGATCTTCAACGTGCCGAGCAGCTACACCGACAACTACCACTACATCCTCAACGTCAGCCCGAAGGTCGTGCAGCAGCGGACCCAGATCTACACGCAGTTCCGCGCCGGCTGATGGCGGGCGCGACCAAGGCGCTGCCCGAGGAGCGCACCCGGAAGCGCCGGTCCTTCAACCCGCGATATCCGGGCTGGCTGACATCGCCTTCACTGATCTACTACGCGATCTTCTTCCTCGGCCCGCTCGCGATCCTGGTCGCGTTCTCGCTGGCCACCCAAACCGGGTTCAACTCGATCAGCTACGGGTTCGACACGTCTCAGTACGGCCTCGTCACCGACTCGCTGTGGCTGCGCATCTTCGAGCGGACACTGGTGATGGCTGCGGCCGGGTCGATCCTGACGATCATCGTCGGGTACCCGATCGCGTACTGGATGGCCCGGCACCTGTCGACGTACAAGATGCTCGCGCTGGTGCTCGTGCTGGTCCCGTTCTGGACGTCGTTCCTGATCCGGACCTACGCCCTGAAGATCATCTTGGACTCGCACGGTTACCTCGCGAAGTACCTCGGCATCAACATCATGTACACGAAGTACGCCGTCGCCGTCGGGCTGGTGTACAACTACCTGCCGCTGTTCATCATCCCCGTCTTCGCCTCGCTCGAGCGGATGGACTGGTCACTCATCGAGGCAGCCAGCGACCTGGGGTCGCACCCGGTCAGCGCGTTCCGCCAGATCACGTTCCGCCTCACGCTGCCGGGCATCGTCACCGGCGCGCTGCTCGTCTTCATCCCGATGTGCGGGGAGTACATCATCCCCAACATCCTCGGCGGCGGTAAGTACGAGTTCGTCGGCAACGTCATCGGCGACCAGTTCAACTCTGCTCAGAACCAGCCGTTCGGGTCGGCAATGTCCATCAGCCTGATGATCGCCCTGTCGGTCTTCGTGGCCGTCTACATCGTCCTCGCGACCAAGGAGGAACGGTTCGGTGCGTAGGGTCGTCAACGCCAAACGGGGCTTCGCAGCGTGGGCGGTCTGCGTCTTCGTGTTCTTGTACCTGCCGATCGCGGTCATGGTCCTCTTCGCGTTCAACAAGCCCTCCGACAGTGCGATCGCTGCGTACCACGGGTCCAACCTCTGCAACATCCCTCCGACGCAGCTCGGCAACCTGACCGTGTGGAACGGCTTCACCACGTGCTGGTTCAGCAAGGGACTGCACGACCCGACGTACATCCCGGCGATCCTGACGAGCATCAAGCTCGGGGCCGCATCGGCCGTCATCTCGACGATCCTCGGGCTGTGCGCCGCCCTGGCCTTGGCGAGGATGCGCAGCTGGTTGCGGGTGCCGTTCGACGCGATCGTCTACCTCACGCTCGTCGTCCCGGAGATCGTGATAGCCGTCGCCTCCCTGATCTTCTTCGTCCAGCTCCCCCGCTACGTCCCCTTCTTTCCCGCTCTCGGGCCGTGGACGATCCTGTTGGGGCAGATCGTCTTCAACGCCTCCCTGGCGATGCTCGTGATCCGTGCGCGCTTCGTCGGAATGGGTGACACGCTCGAAGAGGCCGGCTACGACCTCGGGTCCGGACGGCTCTCGACGTTCCGCCAGATCACCCTGCCCCGCCTGCTACCGGCCATCGTCGCGGCCCTCCTGCTGTCGTTCACCTTCTCGTTCGACGACTACGTGCTGCCGGCGTTCACCAACGGCACCACGAACACCTGGCCGATCGTGCTGTACTCGGCCGTCCGCTTCGGCCTCACGCCGGCGGTCAACGCGCTGGCCACGATCATGCTCGCCGTCACCCTGGCGGCGGTGATCATCACCGCCGTGATGCTGCGCC
>JAWWPH010000478.1:0-2709 GCA_033850875.1 Nocardioidaceae bacterium
TCACGGCCGAGGACGACCGGATGGCCGAGATCCTGCCGCTGGTCAAGCGCTACGGGGCGGCCGTGATCGCGCTGCCCAACGACCACGACGAGATCCCGATGGAGGCCGACAAGCGTCTCGTCCTGACTCGCAAGATCGTCGAGACGGCGGTGGGCACGTACGGGCTCGCACCCGAGGACATCGTGATCGACCCGCTCGCCATGCCGATCGGTGCCGACCCGACGATCGTCAAGACGGCGTACGACACGATCCAGCGCATCCGCGACGAGTTCGGCCTCAACATGACCCTGGGCGCCTCCAACGTCTCCTTCGGGATGCCGGGCCGGCACACGATCAACGCGACGTTCCTGCCGATGGCCATGACCGTCGGCCTGACCAGCGCGATCATGGACACACGTACGCCGCAGATCGTCGAGGCCGTCAAGGCCGCCGACCTGCTGCTCGGCCACGACGAGTGGGGGTCCGCCTGGATCGCCGCACACCGGGCCCGTCAGGCCGCCGAGAAGGCTGCCGCGCAGACTGCTGCGGCAGCCGCCGACGGCTCCGGGTCGGCACCGACGTTCCCACAGGCGGTTGCCGCGACATGAGCGTCGGCCTCGACGACGAGGAGGAGCGCGCCTCGCCCGACGAGCTTCGACGGGAGGGGCTGATCGTCCGTCCGGCCGACCCCGGCAGGCTGTCCGGCGCCGCGCACGACGGCACCGGCCGGGTACGCCTGCGGTTCAGCCCGGCCGACCGCGAGGTGAAGGTCCCGCCGGGAGTGAGCGTCTTCGACGCCGCGAGCTGGAACGGCATCGCCATCGACTCCACGTGCGGCGGCCACGGGACCTGCAAGAAGTGCAAGGTGCAGGTGACCGATGGCCAGGTGCCCGTGTCGCGGCTTGACGTCCGGTCGTTCTCGGCCGAGCAGCTCGCCGCCGGCTGGCGGCTGGCGTGTCTGGCGCAGGCGACATCCGACCTCTCCGTCGACGTGCCCCCGATGATGACGCGGCCCAAGGCGGCGACGGTCGGTGTCGGCCGCCAGGTGATCCTGCGGCCCGCGATCCAGAAGCGGTACGCCGAGCTGACCGAGCCGACCTTGTCCGACCAGGTGACCGACCTCGCGCGGCTGCTGGCGGCGATCGACGACCTCGAGCTGCGCGTCGACATTCACGCGCTTCGCCGCCTCCCTACCGTGCTGAGAGCGTCCGACTTCAAGGTCACAGCCGTGGTCGTGGACAACGTCCTCATCGACGTCGAGCCCGGCGACACGACCGCCTCCCGGTACGCGATCGCGTTCGACCTGGGCACGACGACGGTCGTCGCGACGCTGCTCGACACGTCGACCGGCACACCGGGAGCGGTGGCGTCGATGCTCAACAAGCAGCAGCCGTTCGGGGCCGACGTGATCTCCCGCATCAGCGCCACCATGCTCGACCCCGACGCGCTGGGGCGGCTTCAGGGCCTCGCTCATGCGACCCTCGACCAGCTGGCCGGAGAGGTCTGCTCGGAGGCGGGTGTCGAGCCGGCGGAGGTGTACGAGATCGCCGTCGCCGGGAACGCGACAATGGTCGCGCTCGCCCTCGGCATCGATCCGGAGCCGCTGGGCGTGGCGCCGTTCATCATGTCGAGCGCGACCCTGCCCGAGCTGCTGGCGAGCGACCTCGGTGTCAAGGTCCACCCACGCGCGAGAGCCGTCGTGCTGCCCGCGCTCGGTGCGTACGTCGGTGGCGACATCGTCGCGGGCATGCTCGCGTCGGGCATGGACCGCGACAAGCGCATGCGTCTGTTCATCGACGTCGGCACCAACTGCGAGATCGTCCTGGGCGACGGCGAGCGCATCCTGTCGACCGCGGCGCCGGCGGGACCCGCCTTCGAGGGCGGCGCCATCCGGTGCGGCATGCGCGCCGCCGAGGGCGCGATCGAGACAGTGAAGGTCACCGACGACGACGTCGAGTGCTCGGTGATCGGTGACGTCACGGCGCAGGGATTGTGCGGATCCGGCCTCGTGGATGCCGTCGCGGAGCTCGTACGGGTGGGGCTGCTCGACAGCAGCGGCCGGTTCGTCACCGATGACGCCGCACGGCAGCTTCGGCCGGGGATCGCCGACCGATTGGGGGAGATCAAGGGCGAGCGCGTGTTCGCGCTGGTCTGGCGGTCCGGCGAGGCGTTCGAGGACTCGGTGTACCTCAGCCAGCGCGACGTTCGCGAGCTCCAGTTCGCGAAGGCGGCGATCTCGACGGGCTGGTCACTCCTGCTGGAGGAGCTCGGCGTCGAGCCAGGCGACGTACAGCAGGTGCTGCTGGCAGGCTCGTTCGGCTCGTACCTGTCGCCGGCGAGCGCGGTCCGCATCGGGCTGGTGCCGAGACTTCCGGTCCTGCGGATCGTGAGCGCGGGTAACGTCGCCGGGGAGGGCGCCAAGATGACGCTGCTGAGCGTCCAGGAGCGCAACGGCGCGCAGGCTCTGCTGGAGGAGGTGCGCTATGTCGAGCTCTCCGATCGGACGGACTTCAACGACAAGTTCGTCGACCAGCTCAGCTTCCCCCGCTGACGCCGGCGATCCTGGCCCCGACCGCTCGGAGCGCACCGCACTGATCGCCTGCGGCGCGCTGGCCGAGCCGTGCGCCGAACTTGCGACTGCCCGCGGTTGGCCGGTGGACATCCACCCGCTGCCGCCCCTCCTGCACAACCGACCGCAGCTGATCGCCGACCGGGTCGCCGAACTCGCGC
>JAWWPH010000485.1:0-5672 GCA_033850875.1 Nocardioidaceae bacterium
GTCAGGCCGCCCTCGATGGCCAGCGACACCGCGTGGATGAGCTCGCTGGCGCGCGGTCCGACGACCACTCCGCCCACGACAGTGCCGGGACCCGGCCGGCAGAACAGCTTCACGAAGCCGTCCTGGACACCCTGCATCTTCGCGCGCGCGTTCCCGGCGAGCGGCAGCGTCAGTGAGCGGGCATCGATCTCACCTGCGTCGACCGCCTGCTGGCTCCAGCCGACCGTGGCGATCTCGGGCGCGGTGAACACGTTGGACGAGACGGTCTTCAGGTCGAGCGGCTTGACCGCGTCGCCCAGGGCGTGCCACATCGCGATGCGCCCCTGCATGGCGGCGACGGAGGCCAGCATCAGCACACCCGTACAGTCGCCTGCCGCGTACACGCCGCGTGCCGACGTCCGGGACACCCGGTCGACGCTGATGTAGCCGGCGTCGTCGGTGACCACGTTCGCCGACTCCAGGCCGAGGCCTTCGGTGTTCGGCACCGAGCCGACCGCGACCAGGCAGTGCGACCCTTCGACCGTGCTCCCGTCGGAGAGGGTGACGACGACCCCGTCCTCGGTGCGACGGACATCGGCGGCTCGTGAACGTCCCAGCACGGTCATGCCCCGGCGCTTCAGCACGTGTTCAAGCACCTCGGCCGCATCGGCGTCCTCACCGGGAAGCACACGATCGCGGCTGCTGACCAGGACGACGTCGCAGCCGAGGGCGTTGTACGCGCTCGCGAACTCGGCGCCGGTCACTCCGGACCCGATGACGATCAGGCGCTCGGGCAGCTCCTCGAGGTCGTAGACCTGAGTCCAGGTGAGGATCCGCTCGCCGTCGGGCGGCGCCGTGTCGAGGATCCGTGGATGAGCGCCGGTGGCGACGAGGATCGCGTCGGCGTCGAGCCGCTCCTCCCCGTCGTCGGACGTGACGACCACCGTCTCGGCACCGTCGAGACGAGCGCTTCCCATGATGAACCGCACAGACTCGGCGTCCAGCCTGCCGGCGATGTCGCTCGACTGGGAGCTCGCGAGCCGCTTGACGCGTGCGTTGATCTTGGCGAGGTCGACCGTGGCGACGGCCTCGATGTCGGCGACGTGTCCGAAGCGCACCCCGAGCTCGCGCGACTCCTGGATCGAGGTCATCAGCTCCGCGGTCGCGATGAGGGTCTTGGACGGCACACAGTCGGTGAGCACGGCGGAGCCGCCGAGTCCGGTCCGGTCGATGATGGTGACGTCGGCGTCCAGCTGCGCCCCCACGAGCGCGGCCTCGTAGCCTCCCGGACCGCCGCCGATGATCACCACGCGCGTCACGCAGTCACGATAGCCTGCAGCCCGTGGTCCTCTACGCTGCGTACGGCTCGAACCTCGACCCTGCCGTCATGGTCCGACGCTGCCCGCACTCGCCGTTCCGGGGCACCGGCTGGCTGATGGGCTGGCGGCTGACCTTCGCGGGCGAGGAAGCCGGCTGGGACGGTGCGATGGCGACGATCGTGGAGGATCCGCAGTCGCAGGTCTTCGTCGCCCTCTACGACCTCACTCCGGCCGACCAGACCGAGCTCGACAAGTGGGAGATGGGGCTGTTCCGCAAGGTACGGCTTCGGGTGCAGACGCTCGAGGGCGAGGAGCTCGTCTGGCTGTACGTCCTGGCCGCGTACGAAGGCGGCCTCCCGTCGGCGAGCTACCTGAGCGTTATCAGCGAGGCGGCCCTGGCGGCAGGCGCCCCGGACGACTACGTGCACGACCTGCGGACCCGTCCCTGCCGGAGCGTGAGCGAGTAGACGTGCGCATCCTCATCACCGGCGTCGCCGGTCGGATCGGCTCCGTCCTGGCAACGGGGCTGGCGCCTTCCCACGACATCCGTGGGCTGGACATCCGGACCCCGGACCGCGCGTTCAGCGCCGGTGTCGTCGTCGGCGACTGCGCCGACCCGGAGATCGCGGCCCGCGCCGTCGACGGCATGGACGCGGTCGTCCACCTCGCCGGCGTACCCAGCGAGGCGGACCTGCCGACGATCCTCCACGGCCATGTGGAGAGCACGGCAGCGCTGCTCGACGCCATGGTGCGGAGCGGCGTCGGCCGGATGGCGTACGCGAGCAGCAACCATGCGGTCGGAATGACCCCGCGCAGCGAGCTCGTGACGGTCGACGTGCGAACGCGACCGGACACGTTCTACGGCGTCGGCAAGGTTGCCGCCGAAGCGCTGCTCAGCCTGTACGCCGACCGCTACGGCATCACCTCGGTGGCGATGCGCATCGGCAGCTTCCAGCCCGCGCCGAGGACACGGCGTCACCTGGAGACGTGGTTGTCCCCCGACGACTGCGTACGCATGGTGGAGGCCGCCGTCACGGCCGACGTGCAGGGGTTCCACGTCATCTACGGCATCTCGGCCAACCGGGACGCCTGGTGGGATCTCGGGCCCGGGCGCGCTCTGGGCTTCCAGCCGCAGGACGACGGCTCGGACCACGCGGCAGCGGTCGTGGACCGACCCGAGGACGCAGCGGAGGCCGCCCACGTCGGCGGCGACTTCACCGGCGGCGCCATGGATCGTCGGCCCTTCGACCCGGCCGGGGACGAGCCGGCGTGACCGTCTCCCCGGCCCTGCGCCAGCGGGTGACGGACTGGATCTCCGACGACCCCGACGAGCAGAGCCAGGCAGAGCTCCGCCGGCTCCTCGAGGCTGCGGACGAGCACGAGGAGGCCGCCTCCCAGCTGGCCGACCGTTTCGCGGGTCGGCTCGAGTTCGGTACGGCGGGCCTGCGCGGGCAGCTCGCGGCCGGGCCCAACCGGATGAACCGTGCGGTGGTGATCCGCGCCGCCGCCGGACTGGCCGCCTACCTGAAGGACACCGGCGCCCTCGGCACGGTCGTCGTCGGCTACGACGCCCGCCACTACTCCGACGTGTTCGCCAGGGACACCGCCGCCGTCGTGACCGCGGCAGGCCTCGACGCCGTCGTGCTGCCGAGACCGCTGCCGACTCCGCTCCTCGCCTTTGCGATCCGGCACCTGGGCTGCATCGCGGGCGTCATGGTGACCGCGTCGCACAACCCCCCACGCGACAACGGCTACAAGGTCTACCTCGGTGACGGGAGCCAGATCATCCCGCCGGCCGACGCGGAGATCGCCGCCCGCATCGAGGCCGTCGGCTCGGTCCGTGACGTACCTCGTGCCGACGGCTGGCAGGTCCTCGGCGAGGACGTCGTCGACGCGTATGTGGAGGCGGTGGCCGCCCTGCTCCTCCCGGGCACGCCCCGGGACCTGTCAATCGTGTACACCCCGTTGCACGGCGTGGGAGCGACAGTCGCCGAGGCGGTGCTGAGTCGGTCGGGCTTCGAACCGCCCGCAGTCGTCCCGGAGCAGGCTGCGCCCGACCCCGACTTCCCCACCGTCGCCTTCCCCAACCCGGAGGAGCCGGGGGCCATGGACCTCGCCACGGCGCTGGCGCAGCGACAGGGCGCCGATGTGGTGATCGCCAACGACCCCGACGCTGACCGGTGCGCGGTCGCCGTTCCCACCCTCCACGGCTGGCGGACGCTGCGCGGCGACGAGGTGGGCGTGCTCCTCGCCGACCACCTGCTGCGAAGCGGAGTCGTCGGTGTGTACGCCACCACGATCGTCTCGTCCAGCCTGCTCGAGCAGATGGCGTCCGCCCATGGAGTCGGCTACGCCGAGACGCTGACCGGCTTCAAGTGGATCGGCCGCGTCGAGGGCCTGTGCTTCGGGTACGAGGAGGCGCTGGGGTACTGCGTCGCTCCTGAACTCGTCCGCGACAAGGACGGCCTGTCGGCCCTGCTCCACGTGGCCGCGCTGGCCGCGGAGCTCAAGGCGCAGGGGCGTACGCTCCTCGACCGGCTCGACGACATCGCCCGCGAGTACGGTGTCTACGCCACCGACCAGGTCTCGGCGCGCGTCGACGATCGGTCGCTCATCGACTCGGCCATGCACCGGCTCCGCTCGTCACCACCCCAGCACCTCGGAGGGTTCGCCGTGGACGGTGTCGACGACCTCGGTGAGGGTGGGCGGGGGCTGCCACCCACCGATGGGCTCCGTTTCCGGCTCGCCGAGGGCGGCCGCGTCGTCGTCCGCCCCTCGGGCACCGAGCCGAAGATCAAGTGCTACCTGGAGGTCGTCGTCGGCGTCGACACCGGTGACGTGGCCGCTGCGCGCATCTCGGCGGCAGGTCGCCTCGATGCGATCCGCTCCGACCTGGTGGCCGCAGCCGGCCTCTGAGAGCCGGGTCAGGTGAAGAGCAGCAGCACGAGCAGGACGACCGCGACGGCGAGTGCGGCGAGCGGCAGCAGGGACCACGCCACGACCGGCTCGAGATCGTCGGCGGAGGACTGCCGGGCGCGAGCGGAGATCTTGTCCTCGACGTAGTCCTGGTAGACGACACCTTCGTGGATCCGTTGCGACATCGGGCGGGCGGGCGCCTCGGGACGCGTGTCCAGAGCCCGGCCGACACGGCCGGTCAGCATCCCGGGCACGATCAGCGACGACCGGCCGTAGCTCTTTTTCACCATGCTCCGGGCCGAGCGACTCAATCCGAGGCCGTGGAAGTGCTGCGCGTCCTCAGTGACGATCTGCAGCGTCTGTACGACTCTGCAGCGGTCGATCTTGGACCAGGGGATGAACGTGTCACGCAGCATGTTGCGGAGCACGACCCCGTTGACGTTCGACGACACGGACGGCCGGATCAGCACCACCCAGCAGACGGCCATCAGCCCCACGGCGACGTACAGGGTCTTGCGGTCCCGCACCGGGTCGCCCGTCACCGCCAGCAGGCCCATGGCCACGCCCGCGGCCACGCCGACCCACCCGAAAAGCCGCCCGCTGGTCCCGCTGAAACGCTCGTCCTCGGCGCCGGCCGCGTCCACCGCCGCGTTGCTCACGGCCCTACTGTAATCGCCGTCGCGGGAGCACCCCCGATGCACCGAGGACGGGGAAGGCTCGTCTCGTAGTGATGACCCCCGCAGCGCGCGGCCCCTAGACTGACGCGGTGACGGCATCGGTGGCTCGACCCGATCTGCGCCTCGTCGACGAGGCGGCGTCGGGACCGGACGCCCTCAAGCGGTTCCTCTACGGCCTGCCTGGTGTCGACGCGGTGGGCTGCGAGGCGCGGGCAGCCACCTTGGCGACCCGGTCGATCAAGACGACGTCGAAGGCGTGGGCGCTCGACCTCGCGATCTCGATGATCGACCTCACCACGCTGGAGGGCCAGGACACCGCCGGCAAGGTGCGGGCCTTGTGCTCCAAGGCGATGCGCCCCGACCCCGCGGACGCCACCTGCCCAGCGGTCGCGGCGATCTGTGTCTACCCCGACATGGTGGAGACGGCACGGGCCGTCCTCGGCCGATCAGGCGTACGGGTCGCGTCGGTCGCCACAGCCTTCCCGTCGGGTCGGTCCGCCCTCGAGGTCAAGCTCCTCGACGCTCGCAACGCCGTGGCGGCAGGCGCAGACGAGATCGACATGGTGATCGATCGCGGTGCCTTCCTGAGCGGCGACCTGCAGCTCGTGTACGACGAGATCGTCGCCGTCAAGCAGGCGTGCGCTCGCAGCGGCAGCGAGGCCGCCCACCTCAAGGTCATCCTCGAGACCGGCGAGCTGATGACGTACGACAACGTCCGGCGGGCGTCGTGGCTCGCGATGCTGGCGGGCGCCGACTTCATCAAGACCAGTACCGGCAAGGT
>JAWWPH010000495.1:0-6273 GCA_033850875.1 Nocardioidaceae bacterium
GACGTCGCTCGGGGCGCGTTCGTTATGTTTTCAGCAAGGGACGGGTGAGCAGGGTGCCGACCGGCAGGGTCAAGTGGTACGACGCTGAGAAAGGCTTCGGCTTTCTCACCACAGATGCGGGCTGAGACGTCTTCTTTCGCTCCGACTCGCTTCCCGCTGGGGTCGGTGCGCTGAAGTCGGGCAGCCGTGTCGAGTTCGGCCTGGTGCAGGGCCGGCGGGGTGACCAGGCGATCCAGGTCACCGTGCTCGACCCGACGCCGTCGGTCGCCAAGGCGCTCCGCAAGAAGCCCGAAGAGATGGTCAACATCGTCGAGGACCTGATGAAGCTGCTCGAGCGCCTCGAGCAGACGTACCGGCGCGGCCGGCACACCGACACCCGTGCGGCCAAGCAGACCGCGACGCTGCTCCGGGCGCTCGCCGACGAGCTCGAGCTCAGCTGAGCGAGCTGGAGCTGAGCTGACCGAGCCGTCCCGGGGGCGGCCCCGTGCATCCGGCCGGCTCAGACCGTGCGCGCCGCCGCCGCCCGGTTGCTGACCGCCAGCCCACGCAGGACGAACACGAGCCACGCGACCAGCACGGCGGCCACGATGACGAGACCCAGCTTGGCGATCTGGGGCATGAACACGCCCAGGAAGCCGCCGATCACCCAGGAGAGCTGGAGCAGCGTCTCCGATCGGGCGAACACGCTGGTGCGTACCGCTTCGGGCACCTCGCGCTGGATCAGCGCGTCGAGCGACAGCTTGCCGAGCGACTGGCTCATGCCGGCCACGAGCCCCAGGATCATCGCCGGGATCAACCCGAAGAACAGGGCGGCGTAGACCGCGGCGGCGGCGTCGACGACGAGGGTCAGCAGAACGAGGACCTCGGGGGCGCGCGCCCTCACCATCGACCCGGTGACGGTACCGAGCGTGCTGCCGACGCCGGCGGACCCGATCACGAGGGCGAGGAGCAGGGTACGCCGGTGCTCCCACCCGTGGATCGGCTCGTTGCGGAGCAGGAACGCCATGAACAGTGTCAAGAACCCCGAGAGCATGCGCAGGCCGGCGTTGCAGCGCAGGGCGGTGACGACGACCGGTGTGATCCCTGCCCGGCGGGAGCTCCGGCCCGAGTCGGTCACGTCGCGCAGGTCGACCGGCTCCTCACCGGCAGACGAGTCGACCCGCGCCGGCAGCAGGATGGCCAGCACGGTGCCGCCGATGAAGATCAGGGCCGCATAGCGCAGTGACCACTGCGGCCCCAGCCACGACGTGGCTCCGGCGATCGGCGCCGAGATCGCGGCTCCGGCGAGTCCGGCCAGGGAGATGCGCGAGTTGGCCTTGACGAGCGTGAGCCCCTCGGGGATGACCCGCGGCACCGCGGAGGCCCGGGTGACGCCGTACGCCTTCGATGCGATCAGGCACGCCAGCGCCGCGGGGAACATCCACGGCGACTGCGTCGCCACGGCGCCGGCCAGGGACCAGCAGCCGAGCGCTCGCAGCAGCATCGTCGCCCCGATCGCCCAGCGGCGGCCGCGCCGGAAGCGGTCGAGGAAGGGTCCGATGAGAGGCGCCATGATGGCGAACGGCAGCATCGTGATCCCGAGGAACAACGCGATCTGGCCACGAGCCTGGTCGCTCGGGACCTGGAAGAACAGCGTCCCGGCGAGCGAGATGGTCAGAGCCGCGTCGCCTGCGGCGTTGAGGGCGTGCAGCTCGATGAGGCGGTAGAGGCCGCTCTCGCCGGCGCCCTGCGCCCGGGTGGCCTTGCGCGCCATCCGACCGGCGCCGGTCGCGGCGCGACCCGACGCCGCTGCTGCCTGCCGTGCGAGTGCCGCCGCCCTGCGCGCCCGGCTCTCCCGGGCGGGTCCTCGGTCGCCGGCGGGCAGCGGGGAGGTACGGCTGGTCTCCCCGCCGTAGTCACCGCCCTCGTCGCGCTGCACGCTCCTATCTTGCCTTGACCGGAGGACAACACGAGGCTGCTGTATTCGATTGGGTTGCGGGGTCTCGATGGGGGACAATTCCCAGGTGACGACCACGCCGCGTGCCCCGAAGCCCGACCCCGTCCTGATGGCCGCGTCCGAGGACGCGCGCGAGGCGTTGACGGCAGCGGTGGACCCCGCTGAGGTCGGCGCCCACGAGGGAGCCGTCGTCGAAGGGGAGCGCCTCGTGACGCACTTCTTCACTGCCACCTCCGGCGGGTACGTCGGCTGGCACTGGGCGGTCACCCTCGCCCGGGCTCCCCGCCAGAAGGTCGTGACGGTCGACGAGATCGTGCTGCTCCCGGGCGAGGGGGCGCTGACGGCACCGCCGTGGGTGCCGTGGAAGGACCGGGTCGACAAGGGTGACCTCGGCCCGGGCGACCTGGTGCCGGTGTCGGCCGACGACCCGCGCCTCGTGCCCGGATACCTGACGGGCGACGAGGCCCTCGACGCGCGGAACGCGCGGGAGGTGCGAGAGGTCACCCGCGAGCTGGGGCTCGGCCGTGAGCGCGTGCTGTCCGTCGAGGGAAGGGACGAGGCGGCGACGCGGTGGTTCGACGGTGAGAACGGCCCCGGGTCACCCATCGCCCAGGCGGCACCCGCACACTGCCTGACGTGCGGCTTCATGGTCCGGCTGAGCGGGGCCCTCGCCACCGCCTTCGGGGTCTGTGCCAACGCATCCTCGCCCAGTGACGGTCAGGTCGTCGCGTACGACCACGGGTGCGGAGCGCACTCAGACGTCCGGCTCCCGGAGCAGTCCAAGCATCAGCCGGCTGCCGCCACGCCCGTCCACGACACGCTGACGTCGGACGCGTGGATCGACGCCGACGTGGAGATCATCGCGACCTAGAGGCCCGCCGCCCCCAGCGGGCTGGTCTCCACCTCGCGCTCGGGCGAGGCCGCCAGCCGCTTGCGTCGGCGCCGGCAGTACTCCAGACCCAGCCCGCCGAGGGCCAGGCCCGCTACGCACGTCCAGATCCACCAGACATGGCCGTCGTCTCGAAGCGTCGAGTAGAACGGCAGCAGAGCCACCAGCGCAATCAGCCAGAGCGCCGTCCCGACGAGCACCGTACGGACCCCCGTCACGTCGAGCGGCTGGACCGTCGCGGTGACATAGGTCTTGTGGCCGATCTCGATCCGGTCGATCGGAGGCCGGCCCCCGAAGGGGTCGGGGTCCGGGACTCGCTCGTTCGCGCGGTAGGTCAGCTTCGACTTGCGCTCGGTCACCGTCCTAGCGTACGCCCGTACCGCCCCGCCCCTCGCCAGTTCTTTCTTTAGCAAGGCTAATGAGATAGGCTAAGGATATGCCCGTTCACACAGCCCAGGTCGCTCGTACGGATGCCGGCCTCGCCAGCGCCCTCCGGATCTCGGTCATGCGGCTGTCGCGCCGGCTGCGCAACGAACGTGACGCGAGCTACGACCTCAGCGCCTCCCAGCTGGCTGTACTGGGCACCGTGTGGCGGCTCGGCCCGCTCAGCATCGGTGACCTGGCCGCGGCCGAGAAGGTCCAGCCGCCCTCGATGACCCGCATCGTGACGTGCCTGTGCGAGAAGGGCCTGCTGCGCCGCGATGCCGACAAGGCCGACAAGCGTCTCGTCGTCGTCTCGCTGACCGAAGCGGCCGACTCCGTTCTCGCCGACTCCCGGCGTCGCAAGGAGGCCTGGCTCAACCACCGGCTGCACGAGCTCACCCCGGCGGAGCGCCGCATCCTGCGCGACGCCGCCCCCATCCTCGAACGGCTGTCTCGCGCGTGAGCCCGACGTTCCAAGCCCTCTCCGTCCGCAACTTCCGGCTGTACACGCTGGGCGGCATCGTCAGCAACACCGGCACCTGGATGCAGCGGGTCGCGCAGGACTGGCTCGTCCTGCAGCTGACCCACTCCGGCAGCGCGCTCGGCATCACGACGGGTCTGCAGTTCCTGCCGTTCCTGCTGGTGACGCCGTTCGCCGGCCTGCTGGCCGACCGGTACTCCAAGCGATTCGTGCTGACCATGACGCAGCTCGGCCTCGCTGCCTCGTCGGGGCTGCTCGGGCTGTTCGCGGTCACCGGCGCGGCGACCGTGTGGCACGTGTACGCCCTGGCGCTGCTCTTCGGCATCGGTACTGCGTTCGACGCCCCCGCCAGGCAGTCCTTCGTCGTGGAGATGGTCGGGCGCGACCACCTTCCCAATGCGGTCGGCCTCAACTCCGCGTCGTTCAACATCGGCCGCATCATCGGCCCCGCAGTGGCCGGCTTCCTGATCGCGGCGCTCGGGTCCGGCGTGCGGGCCACCGGCTGGGTGATCCTGCTCAACGCAGTCAGCTACCTGGCCGTCGTCGGCTCGCTCCGGGCCATGCGGGCATCGGAGCTGTCGCCGTCGGTACCGCTTGAGCGTGCCAAGGGAGCACTCCGCGACGGCGTCCGGTACGTGCTGGCGCGCCCTGAGCTGGTCTTCGTGTTCGTGGTCGCCTTCGCGACCGGCACCTTCGGCATGAACTTCCAGATGACCAGCGCCTTGATGGCGACCCGCGAGTTCCACAAGGGGGCCGGCGAGTACGGCGTGCTCGGCTCCTTCATGGCCCTGGGATCCCTCACCGGCGCACTGCTCGCGGCGCGACGCGGCTACCCGCGCAGGGTCGTCCTGGTGCTGGCCGGCGTGGCGTTCGGGACCGCTGACATCGTGGCCGGGCTGATGCCGACCTACTGGCTGTTCGCCATCTGGCTTCCCGTGGTCGGGATCACGGCGCTGACCTTGCTCAACTCGTTGCAGACCCTCGTCCAGCTGTCTGTCGACCCCGACATCAGGGGGCGGATCGTGGCGCTGTACATGATGATCCTCATGGGCGGCACCCCGGTAGGCGCGCCGGTGATCGGCTGGGTGGGCCAGACCTTCGGTGCTCGATGGACGCTGATCGGGGGCGGCGCCGTCACGTTGCTGGTGGTCCTCGCGGCGACGGTGTGGCTGATGCGCACGGAGGACATCCACCTGGCGGATGTGTCGGTGCGCCCTGAGAAAGTGGGGGTATGACGACGACACTGACCCCAGAGCGGTACTTCGAGCTGATCGACGCCGACACCGAGCGGTTGGTCGAGATGGGGGAGCGGGGCCTGAAGGAGCCCGTGCCGAGCTGTCCGGGCTGGGACGTCGCGGAGGTCGTGTGGCACACCGCCGTCGTCTTCGAGCACAAGGTGCGGGTGATGGCCGACAACGCCTGGCCCGACCCGTGGCCGCCAGCGGACTTCGACGACCGTGATGAGCTCACCTTCCTTCGGCAGGCGAAGGACGACCTGTTCGAGGAGTTCTCGCGCCACGACATCGGCGAGGAGACGACGACATTCGGCTCGGACTCGACGGTCGGCTTCTGGGCGCGCCGGATGGCGCTGGAGGCGGCGGTACACCGCTACGACGCCGAGCTGGCCCACTCCGACCCCACTCCGGTGGCTCACGACCTGGCTGTGGATGGCGTCGACGAGGTGCTGCGCGTCATGCTCGCCGGCCCGTGGTGGAGTGAGCGGGTCGACACCCAGCACCCGGTCGATGCGGTCGTCGCGGTGCAGGCTGCCGAGGAGGCCTGGTCGTGTGACGTGCGGCAGAGGTCGGTCACGGTCTCCGACGGGGCCGACGCAGCTGTGGCGGCGACGGTGCAAGGTGAGCCCGAGCACGTGTTCTTGTGGCTCTGGGGCCGGGTGCCCGACAGCGTCGTACAGACCGGCGGCGACGCGTCGATTCTGGCCGAGTTCCGCGCTCGACTGGCCGAGTGCCTCGGATGAGGCGGGTAGCGTCGATGCCATGCATCCCCGCTACCGACGCCTGCTGATCCCGGGTCTGCTGGCGTTGCTGCTGGTCATCGTCGTCATCACGGCGGTGCGATGAGTCCCGCGGAGACGCTCGACGACGCGCGGGCAACGTTGCGGCGGTTGATCCGCGACGACACGTCGCTGGTGCGGGCGACCTTCTCCGGCCGCCAGCGCAACGCGCAGGTTCCGTACCGGCGGGCGGAGCTGCGATATGTCGACCTGAAGGACGGGCGCCGCCTGCAGGTGACGACGTACGACCAGACCCAGGCCTTCACCAGGAACGTCGAGGTCGGGGAGGCATCTGCACTCGAGATCGACACCGTGCTCGATGCCGGGTACGCCAACTGGCACGTCGACACCGTCCGGGAAGCGGTTCAGGTACGGGTCTCCAAGAAGGGCCGGCCCCTGCTCAGCCGGACGCCGAGGCAGACCGAGGTGGAGCGGGCGCTCGCCCATGACCGCTCGAAGTCGAGGCGGCTCGATGCCCGTGACCCGCTGTTCGAAGTCCTCGGGATCGCAGGGTCCGATGGTCGGATCAA
>JAWWPH010000369.1:0-4532 GCA_033850875.1 Nocardioidaceae bacterium
CGGGCGACACGACCTCGATGTTGTAGTTCATCTCCTCACCGAGGATGCGCAGCGTCTCGTCATTGACGGACTGGGTCGCCGTGACCATCTCGCCCAGGGCGAACAGGACCTGGACGAGCGACGCGGCATCCACGCCGACCTTCTCGGCGAAGTCGGTGAGGGACGCGCCGCGGGACAGCCGTACGGTCTCGCCGTCGCCCTTGCGGACGCGGACACCACCGATCGACGGCGCCTGCATCTGCTCGAACTCCTGGCGGCGGGCGCGCTTGGACTTGCGTCCGCGCCTCGACGGTCCGCCCGGACGCCCGAAGGCACCCTGGGTGGTGCCGCGACTGTTGCGGTTGCTGCCCGGCCGACCGCTTCCGGTCGGCACACCGCTCGGCGCGCCACCGGGAGCGCCGCCGCCGGCGTAGCCGCCGCGGCTACCGCCACGCGCGGGTGCGCCGCCTCGGGTCGGCGCGCCGGTGCCGGCGGAGCGGCCGGGGCCACCGGGGCCGGACCGCAGGCCGCCGCCACGGGCGCTGGGGCCGCCGACGCCGGGTGAGCGGGTGGGCATCATCGCGGGGTTGGGACGAGGTGCGCCCGGGACGCCGCCCGGGCGGCCCGAGCGGGAGTCGGGCCGGTCGCTGCGCTCGGGGAAGTCGCCGCGTGCCGCCGGCGGGCGCGGCGGGACCTGGCCCGGTGTCGGCCGGCCGGGGCGCTGCATGCCCTGGGTGGCCGAGAACGGGTTGTTGCCGGGTCGGGGACCCGCGGGTTTGGGTGGCCGCGGCATCGCTGCGGGGTTGGCCGGTGCCGGCGAGGCGCTGGCTGCTGGGGCGGTGAGCCGCGGTGCCGGCGTCTCGGCCGCCGGAGCAGGAGGCTGCTCAGGTGCCACGGGCAGGTCGACGGGAGCCGTCGCAGGCTCGGGCGGGAGCGGCGTCGACCGCGGACCGGCGCCGACCGATACGTCACCGTTGGACGCGATCGTGTCGACGGCCACCGCGGCGGCAGCCGGCTCGGCGGGTGCCGAGGCCGACCCGGCGGTCTTCTTGGCGGCGGCCTTGGCGGCCTTCGCGGCCGCCGCGCTCTTCCACGCCTCGCCGTGCTGCTCCTCGAGCCGACGGGCGACGGGCGCCTCCACCGTGGAGGAGGCCGACTTGACGAACTCCCCCATCTCCTTGAGTGCGTCGAGCACGTTCTTGCTCGGCACCCCGAACTCCTTGGCGAGTTCATGGACTCTGGCTTTAGCCACTGTTCTCCTTCGTGGGCGTCCGGACCCAGGAAGGGCACGAACCGTTAGTTGACGGGTGTAGTCATCGGTTGAAACTCATCGAGATGTCATGAGCCGCTGCTCCACTCTCTTGCTGGTCACGCCAGCCGTTCGTGTGTGAACTGCAGTTCCTCGGGCGAGGACTGGTTGCGAGCCGAGATCCAGGACCGCACCGGACCCGTGTCGGGCGAACCCTCCAGGCGGAACGCCCGGGGGAACGCACGACGGCGTTCGGCGAGATCCAGACACGCGAGGCGGGGATGCAGGTGCGCACCCCTACCAGAACCTCTCCCCTGCTCGTCGGGGACCACGGACCACGTAGGCCCGCTGTGGTCGGCGACGACACGCAAGAGGTTCGACTTGCTGGTCCGCTCCCGGCAACCCACACAGGTGCGCACCGGAGGCGTCGAGCTCATCGGCGTCAAGTCTACCGCGTGGGCGTACCGGCTCGCCAATCCCTCGCCGCCGGGCCTACGGCCGCTGGGCCTCCGCGGTCGCGGGCGCCTTGGCCTGCTGTGGCGGTGAGTCCGAGCGGATGTCGATGCGCCAGCCGGTCATCCGGGCGGCGAGACGGGCGTTCTGCCCCTCTTTGCCGATAGCGAGCGAGAGCTGGAAGTCGGGCACGACGACGCGCGCCGACCGGGCCGCCTCGTCGACGATCTCCACCGACGACACCCGGGCCGGGGACAGGGCGTGCGCGATCATCTCGGCCGGGTCCTCCGACCAGTCCACGATGTCGATCTTCTCGCCGTGCAGCTCGGTCATCACGTTGCGGACGCGCTGCCCCATGGGGCCGATGCAGGCGCCCTTCGCATTGACGCCGGCGGTGGACGTGCGCACGGCCACCTTGGTGCGGTGGCCGGCCTCGCGGGCGATGCCGGCGATCTCGACGGTCCCGTCGGCGATCTCGGGCACCTCGAGGGCGAACAGCTTCTTGACCAGGTTGGGGTGCGACCGCGAGACCATCACCTGAGGACCGCGCGGCCCCTTCCGCACCGTCACCACGAGGCAGCGCAGTCGCTGGCCGTGCTCGTAGCGCTCGCCGGGGACCCGCTCGGCGGACGGAAGGATCGCCTCCACCTTCCCGACGTCGACGAAGACCATCTCGGGGTCGCGGCCCTGCTGGACGACACCGGAGATGACGTCGCCCTCCTTGCCGGAGAACTCGCCGAACCGGAGGTCGTCCTCGGCGTCGCGCAGGCGCTGCAGGATGACCTGCTTGGCGGTGGTCGCCGCGATCCTGCCGAAGCCCTCGGGCGTGTCGTCCCACTCACGGACGACCTCGCCGCTCTCGTCGCGTTCCTGGACGAGCACCCGGACGTGCCCCGACTTGCGGTCGAGGTTGACCCTCGAGTCGACCTCGGCTCCCGGAGTGCGCTGGTACGCGACCAGGAGTGCCGACTCGATGGCGTCGATCAAGACGTCGAGGGAGATCTCCTTCTCACGCTCGAGCGAGCGCAAGATGGCCATGTCGATGTCCATGAATCACTCCTTGCCGTCGTGCGCGTCGTGTCCGGCGCTCGCCGTGTCGCGCACGGAGGTCACCGGACGGTTGAACTCGATCTCCACACGCGCCTTCGCGATGTCGCCGTACTCGAGCCGGGTCGGGCGTCCGTCGCAGCTCAGCGTCACGGCGGCGTCGTCAGCCTCGACGATGCGGCCGGTCAGCGTCTGACGTGTAAGCAGGGTGACCTTGACCAACCTGTCGACGTTGCGGCGCCAGTGGCGGGGCGACGTCAAGGGCCTGTCGACGCCGGGGGAGGTGACCTCCAGGGTGTACGAGCCGTCTCCCAGGACGTCGTCGGAGTCGAGCGCCGCGCTGACGGAGGTCGTCGCCTCCGCGATGTCGTCGAGGGAGACGCCACCGTCCTTGTCGACGAGCACCCTGACGACACGTCGCCGGCCCGCCGTCGTCACCTGGACGTCTTCGAGGTCGAGGCCATTGGCGGCGAGCGGTCCGTCCAGCACGTCGAGAAGCGCACCACGGTAGTCGCGACCGGTCATTGCGAACTCCCTCGCTGTTCTGTTGTGGTGGTACGGGGTCCAGCCTACAAGCAGGCCACCCTTTCGATAACGCTCCGAGACCGCCGTCGAGCGCGTCGCGGCTGAGCGGGGAACGATCCTGTACGGTCGGCGCGTGAGCACGCGCACGCCGCTCAGCCGACGGGGACTCCTGCAAGGCGTCGTGCTCACCGGCGCTGGTGCGGCGCTCAGTGGATGTGCAGTGCGGGCCAGTGACGCGGCCCGCCCCGCCGTGGCAGGACGACTGCACCACCAGCAGGTAGTCGGCTCCTCCGCCAGCGGCTCCAGCCCCGACGTCCGGCTGCTGCACGCCGCCATCGCCGACGAGCACGCGTTGCTGCTCACGTGCCTGAGCAGCCTCCATGGGCGGCCGCGGCTGAAGCCGGTGCTGGCGCCGCTCGTGACCCAGCAGCGCGCTCACATCGCCGGCCTGCGGGCGGCCCTCACCGATGCCGGGCGCGGACCGCAGTCGAGGCCACGTCGCTTCCGCGGCAACCGCGACGACGCTCTCGGGCGTGTTCGATCGGCCCTCGTCGACGCCCAGCGCCACCGCCGCGACGACGCGCTTGCTGCCTCGTCCGGGCTGCTGGCTCGGCTGCTGGCGTCAGTGTCGGCGTCGCACGCCGTCGCGTCCGCGCAAGGCTCACTGCGCCCGTGACGGCACTCGACGCGATCCAGCAGTGCCTGGCCGCGGAGCATGCCGCGGTCTACGGTTACGGGGTGGTCGGCGGAGTCCTCGCCGACCTCGCCGGCGCCGCCGACCTGCGCACCTACGCCCAGGACTGCTACGACGCCCACCGCGCACAGCGGGACGCCTTGACCGCGCTCCTGGCCCGCAACGGGCAGACGCCGGTCGCGGCGCACCCGGCCTACCGCCTGCCGGGGCCCGTCGTGGGCAGTTCCGGGTGCAGGGCACTGGCCCGGCAGATCGAGCGGCGGAGCGCAGCGGTGTACGCGTTCGCCGTCTCGAAGACGTCGAACGGCTCGCGGGCCATGGCCGTCGATGCTCTCACCGACTGCGCGCTCCGCGAGACGGGATGGGGTGCCGAGCCTCGCGCCTTTCCCGGCGTCCAGCCCTGACCCGGCCGAGGAGTCAGGTCCTTCCCGCCGAAGAGTCATGTGCGGTCGAGCGGGCGAGAATCTGCGGTCGAGCGGGCGAGAATCTGCGGTCGAGCGGGCGAGAATCTGCGGTCGAGCGGGCGAGGATCTGCGGTCGAGCGGGCCGAGGATGTGCGGTCGAGCGGGCGAGGATGTGCGGTCG
>JAWWPH010000536.1:0-11177 GCA_033850875.1 Nocardioidaceae bacterium
TCGGTGCTCTTGCGAGCGCCCTCGACCACCCTCGACGCGACGGTGAGGCCGACGACGTAGACGAGCCAGGCGATGACGACGGCGACGCCTACGGGCAGCCCGACGACGAGGTCGGCGACGGCTCCGGCCACCACCGCGGCCGCAAGGAAGCCCCACGACGCCAGCCGCGTCAGCGAGGCCGCGTACCAGCCGCCGGCGTCGGACACCGCCGTTGAGTCCGGCTGCGGGCGAGGCTCCTGAGTGAGCTGCGTGCTCATGTCAGTTGGCCTCCGTGAACTCTTTGCGCCTGTTGACGACGGCGCGGGCGACGAAGTTGACGGCGAACGTCAAGAGGAAGAGCACCAGGCCACTGGCGACCAGCACATTGACCTCGATCCCCGTCGCCTCCTGGAACTTCAAGGCGATGTTCGCGGCGATGGTGCTCGGGTTGGTGCTGCTGATCATGTTGAAGCTGACGACGCCGGACGCCGACAAGATCACCGCTACGGCCATGGTCTCGCCCAGGGCGCGGCCGAGCCCGAGCATGGCGGCGCTGACGATGCCGGAGCGGGCGTACGGGAAGACCGTCATCCGGATCATCTCCCAGCGGGTTGCCCCCAGGGCCAGTGCGGCCTCCTCCTGGATCCGGGGCGTCTGGAGAAAGACCTCGCGGCACAGGGCGGTGCTGATCGGGAGGATCATCACCGCGAGCACGACGCCGACCGTCAACATGGTCCGGCCGGTCACCGAGGCCGGCCCGGCGAACAGCGGGATGAAGCTCAGGTGCGCTGCGAGCCAGCCGAACAACGGCACCATCCGCGGTGCCAGGTAGAAGATGCCCCAGAGTCCGTACACGACGCTGGGGACGGCTGCCAGCAGGTCGATGAGGTAACCCAACGGCCCGGCGAGGCGCCGGGGCGCGTAGTGGGAGATGAACAGCGCGACGCCTACCGAGAGCGGCGTCGCGATGGCGAGCGCTATCGCGGCCGCGAGCACGGTTCCGAAGGCGAGCGGCCAGATGTAGCCGACGATGCCCGCGCCTCCGGGAATCGAGCTCTTCGCCGCGGTGAAGGCCGGGATGCCTTCCGTGGTGAGGAAGATGGCGACGCCCGCGAGCGCGAGCAAGATGAGCACCCCGGCACCGGTGGCAAGCCCCCTGAACGCCCGATCGCCCACCCGACGCGGTGGTCGAGTAGGGCTCTCGGTCGCCGAGGTGGCCATGAGACGTCCTTCAGGTGTAGAAGGCCCGTTGGCCGCTCTCCCGGGTACTGAGCAGCCAACGGGCGGGGTCGGGTTACTTGTTGGTGCCGATCATGTTGATCGCCTTGAGCGCCTTCGACCGCAGCGCCGCGGTGATGGGGGCCGAGCCTGCCTGCTTGGCCGCGGCCTCCTGGCCGGCCGGGCTGACGACGTACTGCTCGAACGCCTTCACAAGGTTCGCGGTGGACTGGCTGTCGTACGTCGAGCAGGTCATCTGGTACGAGACCAAGATGATCGGGTAGACGCCCGCGGACGTGGACGTGCGGTTCACGGCGATCGCCAGGTCGTTCTTCGCGTTGCGCCCTGGCACCGGCTTCGACTCGTCGAGGATCTTCGACGCGGCCGCGGTGCTCGGCTGCACGTAGGCACCCCCGACCTTGATCGAGGCCTTGCCCAGCTGGCCGGCCTGGCTGGCGTCGGCGTACCCGATCGTGCCGTTTCCGCTCGACACCGCGGAGATCACGCCGGAGGTGCCGTCGGCACCCTCGCCCGACTTGATCGGCCAGGTGTCGGTCGGGCCGGCCGTGTAGTCCGCCTTGTCGACCGCGTCCAGGTACTCGGTGAAGTTGGCCGTCGTGCCCGAGCCGTCGGAGCGGTGCACAGGCGAGATCGCCGTGCTGGGCAGCTTCGCCCCGGGGTTCTCCGCGGCGATGGCCGGGTCGTTCCACGTGGTGATCTTCCCGGTGAAGATCTTGGTGAGCGTCTGGGGAGTCAGCTGCAGCTTGTCCACGCCCGAGAGGTTGTAGACGATCGCGATGGGGCTCACGTACACGGGAACCTCGATGGCGGGGCCGCCGCAGGTCTTCGCGGCCGACTTCAGCTCGTCGGTGGTGAAGTAGGAGTCGGAGCCTGCGAAATCGACTCCACCGGCGATGAACTGCTCGCGTCCGCCGCTCGACCCGACGGCGTCGTAGTTCACCGTGACGTCGGGGTTGGCGGTCTGGAAGCCGGCCTTCCAGGCGGCCATCGCGGCCTCCTGGGCCGACGAGCCGGCGCCGTTGAGGTCACCGGACATCGAGCTGCCCGAGCTGCTCGAGCCGCCGTTTCCGGAGGAGCCGCTGCTGCTCGACTCGTTGGAGGCGCCGCAGGCGCTGAGGCCGAGTGCCACGGTGAGTGACATGGCACCCAGCACAAGTACGCGGGGCATGGAGGTGCGTTTCACGTTGGTCCCTCTCTGGGATCAAAGTTCAGGCCGATGATGACGAGTTCGACGGTAGGGAGCGCAGGTGTCCTGTTCGGTTGGCGAAGGTGTACGGAAAGTGAACGATGACCGGCGAGTGCACTGCCGCCGGAAGGCCGTAGGCCGGACACCACGTGAACGGAGCATTCCTCGACGCCGTTCGGTGGATGAGCGATGACCGCTGCTCGGTCGGCGTACACCTCCTCTGCGCCCCGATAGGCTGGCTTCCGGGCGAACAACAGAAGGGCTTGGGGCGGTGGTGGATCCAGGGTCGGGGGCCGAGTCGCACTCCAGGCGGAGCCCCGCGGGCGACCTCGCGGCCGGTATCGCAGACGCCGACGTGATGGCCGACTACCACCGGCTGCTCGTCGACAACACCGACAGTGGCCTGCTCCTGTGCGACGCCGACGGCTACATCGTCTCGGCCAACCCGTCGGCCGAGCGTCTGCTCGGTCACAGTCTGAGCGAGATGCGGGGACGGTCGAGCATCGACCCGCGCTGGGCCACGGTCGACGAGAACGGGAGCCCGCTGCGCGCCGACAAGGAGCCGGTACGCCGGGTACTGGCCACCGGCTCGCCGGTACGGCGGTCCGTACTCGGGGTCTACCGGCCCACCCCTGACGGCGACGGAAGCTACGTCTGGCTGGAGGTCGGCTGCGAGCCGCTCTACCGGTCGGCGGACGACCGCCCGTACGCCGTCGTGGTCTCGTTCAAGGACGTCACCCAACGGCGTCAGACCGAGCTGGCGCTGCGGGAGTCCGAGGCGAGGTACCGGCTGCTCGCCGACAACTCCAGCGACGTGATCACCCGGACCTCACGCCGCGGCATCATCACCTGGGTCTCGCCGTCGGTGCGGCGGCTGCTCGGCTACTCCCCGCAGGGGCTCGTGGGTGCGCCGACCGCTGCTCTGATCCATCCCGAGGACCTCCCGCGGGCCGTCGCGGCGTTTCGATCACTGCTCGAGCGCGACGGTGACATGGACGTGGTCGAGACCATCCGGCTGCGCAAGCGCGGTGGTGTCTACGTCGACGTCGAGATCGCGATGCGGGCGGTGCGATCGGCCGCCGGGTCCACCGTGGAGGTCCAGTCCAGCGCCCGCGACGTCACGTCCCGGGTGGCGGCCGAGACCGCTCGGCGGTCCGCGGAGGACGTCTTCCGGCTGGCCCTCGAGCACGCGCCCATCGGGATGGCCGTCATCGCGCTGGACGGGAGGTGGGTCACCGTCAACTCCGCCCTGCCTCGCATCACCGGACACTCCCAGGCGGCGTTCGAGCAGATACCCATGCTCGACCTGGTCCACGCGGAGGACCGCGACGAGGTCGAGACGGGCATGGCTGCGATGGTGGCCGGCGGCCTGCAGACCGCGGAGTCGCAGGTGCGCATGGTCACGGTCGACGGCGGCCACGTCTGGACAGAGCACAGCATCACCCTCATCCGCGACGCCGCGGGGCTGCCGAGCTACTTCGTGGTCCAGGTGCTCGACATCTCCGACCGGATCGCTGCTCAGGAGGCGCTCGCCCGCAAGGCATCGACCGACCCGTTGACGGGGCTGCCGAACCGGCTCGTGCTCGACGACCGCCTCGAACACGCACTGGCGCGGAGCCGGCGCGACCGTACGCAGGTAGGGCTCGTCTTCATCGACCTCGACCACTTCAAACGCCTCAATGATGTCTTCGGCCACGAAGCCGGCGACGAGGTCCTGCGCCAGGTGGGCTTCCGGCTCTCGATGGCCATCCGCGACTCCGACACGGCGGTGCGCCTGGGCGGCGACGAGTTCGTCGTCTTGTGCGAGGAGAACACCGGGCTGGACGACCTACGGGCGCTGGCGGGCCGGCTGTTCGGTGAGCTCAGCCGGCCGTACACCTTGCCCCGCGGCGACGTCAACGTGTCGTGCAGCCACGGCCAGACCGTCGGGGGCGGACCCGACGCCGCCACGTTGGTGCACCAGGCCGACGCGGCGATGTACCGCTCCAAGCAGAACGGCCGCGCCCGGATGAGCGTGTTCGACGAGGCCGCCCAGGGCGGTGCCTTCCACGACGTGGGGCTCGAGCAGGAGCTGACCAGGGCGCTGGCCGCCGACGAGTTGCGCATCTACTACCAGCCGGTGCTGCGGCTTCTCGAGGGGACGGTCAAGGCCCGTGAGGCGCTGGTGAGGTGGCAGCACCCGACCCGGGGGCTGCTGGAGCCGTCGTCGTTCATGGCGGTCGCCGAGCGGAGCTCGCTGATCAGCGACCTCGGCGAGTGGATGCTGGTACGAGCCTGCAGCGACGCGGCTCAGTGGCCCGACGGCTCGGCCGTCGCGGTCAACATCTCCCCCCGCCATCTCGCTCAGGCCGACTTCCCACGAGTGGTGGCGGACTCGCTCGCGGCTGCCGGGCTGGGCGCCGACCGTCTGCAGATCGAGATCACCGAGACCTCGGCGCTCGAGGCGAGCATGGCGACCCTCTCGTCGACCAAGGAGGTGACCGGGCTGGGAGTCACCCTGGCTCTCGACGACTTCGGCACCGGCTACAGCAGTGTCACGGCGCTGCAACGGCTGCCGATCACCACGCTCAAGCTCGACAAGGCCTTCGTCGACGCCATCCCGGACGATGCCGACGGCTGCGCGCTCGTGTCCGGGCTGCTGCGTATGTGTGCCGGGCTCGGGCTGGAGGTCGTGGCAGAGGGCGTCGAGACGGCCGAGCAGGCCGAATGGCTACGGGCGCACCGCTGCCCGCTGGCCCAGGGCTTCCACTTCGGTCACCCCGAGACGCACGCGTACGTCATGCGGACCGCGGGGCCGCCCGAGGTTGCGTTGACGCCTCCAGCCACCGCGTGAAGGCAGCCGAGTCGTAGGGACGGCCGAGGAAGTCGGCCACGAGGGCGGCGGCGTCGCGGCTCCCACCGGCGGCCAGCACGGTGTCGCGGTAGCGCCGGGCGGTCGCGGCGTCGAAGAGACCGGCTGCGGCGAAGGCGGAGAAGAGATCCTTGGCTATCACCAGACTCCACATATAGGTGTAGTACGCCGACGTGTACGTCTCCAGGTGCCCGAACGACGCCTGGAAGTGCGTGCCCTCGACGTGCGCGAAGAGGTCGTACTCGGCCTCGAGGCGCCGGATCAGAGCGTCGATGTCGTCGACGCGACCTTGATGGAGCCGGTACGAGACGGACGCGAAGAACAGCTGTGTCCGGGCCTGGTACGCCCTGCCGAAGTCGTTGGCCGCCCGCATCCTCGCGACGAGCTCGGCAGGAATCGGCTCCCCGGACTCGTCGGTGGCGAAGCTGCGCAGCACGTCGACGTCCCAGGCCCACTCCTCGAGGAGCTGGGAGGGCGCCTCGACGAAGTCCCACTCGGTGGCGACGCCGGAGAACCTCACCCATTCGTGTCCTCCGGCCACGACGTGGTGGATCAGGTGGCCGAACTCGTGGAACAAGGTGACGACGTCGCGATGCTCCAGGAGCTCGCGGGGGACGTTGCAGACCAGCACCCCCTCGGCGAGCTGACGTCCGGATACCCCGCTCACGAGGTCGAACTGGGCGGCGTGCTTGAACTTCCCCTCTCGCGGGTGCAGATCGAGGTAGATGCGTCCCAGGGCACGTCCGTCGGCCGCGACGTCGTAGACCGCGACGTCGCGATGCCACCTTCCGGCCTCGGGCACCGGGGTGTACACCAGCCCGAACAGGCGACCGGTGACCTCCAGCAGCCCGGCGCGCACCTTCTCGAAGTCGAAGTACCTGCGGACCTGCTGAGCATCCACGCCATACCGCTCGCGACGGATGACCTCCGCGTAGTAGGTGGCGTCGGCCCGGTCGACCGCTCCGGCGTCGGGATGGTCGTGCCGGAGCCGGTGAAGCACGATGTCGCGATCGCGTCGGCCCGGCCGGTCGGCGGCGCCGGCGATCTCGTCGATGAAGGCGCCGATCGCGGCGGCGCTCCCGATCATCTTGACGTCCGCGTCGTAGCTCGCCCAGTCGTCGAAGCCGAGCAGGGTGGCATGCTCGTCGCGAAGGTCGAGGAGCTCGCGGAGCACGGCGTCGTTGTCCGGCCAGCCTCGCGACAAGAACGCGACGTACAGCTCGCGACGGGCCTCGCGGTCGTGGGCGAAGGCGAGGAACGGCAGCACGTCGGGATAGTCCGTGGTGACGCGGTGCCGGCCGTCGTGGTCCGGCGGATGGGCGTCCACGTAGTCCTGCGGGAGACCACCCATCCGGCTCGGCTCGACGTAGATGCTGCGCACGTCGTCACGGATGTTCTTCGAGAAGCGCTGACCCAGGACCGTCTCCTGCTCGGACAGGTCACGCAGCCGCCGACGCGTCGGCTCGTCGCCGTCGACGCCCGCCCGGGCGAAGTCGCGAAGCGCCAGCCGCAGGGCCCGGGCGGCGGCCCGGTCGAGCCCTGCCGACTCGACCCCGGCGAGCACGTCGTACACCGCCCGGTCCAGGGAGATGTCGGTCGCGAGCCTCTTGGCCTCCTGAGCAGCCGTCTCCGCCTGCGACCGGATGGAGTCGTCGGGGTGGACCTGGATGAGCACGGTCGCGGCGCTCAGAGCGTCGCCGAGGGCGATCGTGACGTCGTTCCAGAGCTGGATCGTCTCGAGCGGTTCGCGTGCGCCGGACGCATCCGACGTCAACGACTCCACGGCCGCTCGCGCGTCGGCCAGTCGCCGGGAGCAGCGGTCGGCCAGCCATCGGCCCCAGTTCCCGTCGGCGGGAGGCAGCGTCATCGCTTCCAGGCTCGGGGCAGTCGTCACCAGCGCACCCTAGCCGCCGCGCCGCGGCAGCACGGGTGACGGCGCGTGGCCTGGGGCAGGTCAGCTCCGCAAGCGGGCGGCTGGCACGGTGACCCGGCTGGCCTGCGGGGGCGGAAGCACCCACACCGGGTTCGAGAAGCCGACGACCACGCCGCGTCGGGACCGGACCATCGCCCGTACGTAGATCCCGTCCGCCACCTGGACGCCAGTGGCCCAGCGACCGCCGACGACATCGGCAGCGGGCACCGAGGTGCGTACGTTCACCGCCGACAGCTGGTCCACCCCTGCGCTGTCGCATCGTCCGACGACCAGCTCGAGGGTCGCGCTGCGGCCGAGGCGTGTCGCCGTCACCTCCACGGCGACCTTGCGCCGGGACGTGAAGTGGACGCCTCCCATGCTGGTCAGCCCGTCGACAAGCAGGTCGAACTCGCCGCGCCAGCGGAGCGGGTCGTAGAACCAGGCGCGCCCCGCTCGGAGGGCGTCGCAGAGATCGGTCTTGCTGCGCGAGGCCGACCAGACGCTCGTGAGCCAGCGTGCATCGGGGGGAGTGGTCGAGAGCCAGTCGTCTCCGTCATGGTCGTCGCTGGCGCCGTTGGCGGTCAAGAAGACCGCATTGCGTGCGGCGATGTCATAGACCTGCTCCAGGGTCGCGAGGTCGGCCTTCGTCCCGATCTCGATGACGTCGGCGCCGTTGCCGTTCGTCGTGATGAGCCGAGTGGCCAACGCGGACGCGCCCCGGGAGTCCGAGAGCGGGTGGTTGATGCTCACGACGGCGCCGTGCCCGTGCAGGAAGTCAACAGCTGCCCGTTGCTTCGCATCGTCGGTGTCCTTGACGGCGTAGGGCATGTCGTACTCCGGAAGCACGCGGTCACCGCCGAACGCGTTCAGATGCTTGACCAGTGACACCTCCGACGCGGCGTACTGGGTGACGTCGGGGTAGCGCGCGTGGTTGGCTCGCATGGCCGTGCGCAGCGCGGCGAGGGCGTCGCTGGCCCCGGTACGGGTCCGTGCGAACCTCAGCCGGTCCGCCACCGCCGCGGCGGCTGCGCCTCTGCGGGCGCGCACACCGATGAGCAGCTGGACCAGGCTGGCGTCGAAGGAGACGGTGTCGGGCCACAGTGCCTCGTGGTCGGCCCGGAGGTCCATGTCGATGCGCTGCCAGGTACCGGCCGGACCTCCGGGCAGCGAGACGACTCCGAGCAGGCCGCCCGCCTCGAGGTGCCGGCCCGCCCCACCGCTGCTGAGCCGGTACTGCATGCGGTACTGGCCGGCAGGGCGGCCATGAGACGCTGCCCGATAGCTCGAGACGATCTCGACCACGACCTGCGCGTCGGCACTCAGGGCCTGGGGCAGCACGTCGAGGCTCAACGTCGTGTCGTAGTAGCTGGTGGAGTACAGCAGGTTGGCGGAGACCGCCTGCAGTGCGTACGAGGACCACTCCTGCGAGGCGCCGGCGCGTGCAGTGAGCTGCAGGGCGCCGCCGGTCTCGTCCGGGCTGTGCGGCGCCTCGACGAACTGGTGGCTGCCTTCGATGTCGCCGGAGACCACGGGAGTCCACGTCCAGTCCCACGGGCCTTCAGGCTCGCTCTCGGACTCGAGGCCGACGGCGGTCCGGTAGCCGAAGGCGGCCGCGCGGAAGTCGTGGTCGGTCCACCACACCACGTCGACACCGAGGCGCTGCGCCTGGAACAGGTGGGCGTCCATGCTGGCCATGCCCTCGCTGAAGCTGCCGTGGATGTGCATCGCCATCGACACCGGGCCGTCGGCAGGAGCTGCGAAGGCACCCGCGGTACCGCTGGGAATGCCGAGCGTGCCGAGGCCGATCAGACCGCCGGTCCATTGCAGCAGTGAGCGGCGCCCGATGGACGCCGCTCGGTCAGGGCCGGCTGATGCCGTGGGTAGCGATGAGATGACTCAGTGTGACACGGTGGAGGCGGCGTCTGAGGCCGATCGGCGAAGCGGTGCCAACGCCGTGCAACGCTAGGGCGGAGGCGGCCACCGACGTGGTCGGCCGCGATGAGCGGGAGGGCGACCGTGCCTAGGACAGCGATCACACGTCTGCCGGAGCTGGGGTCGACGGAGCGCTCCGAGCTCGACCGCCTGCTGGACGTCAGTCGGGTGGGCCACTTCGCAATCGTGGTCGAGGGTCACCCGGTGGTCATGGCGACAGCGATCGCGCGCGACGGCGACAGCGTGCTGGCGCACGGGTCGACCGGCTCGTCGTGGATGCGCCTGCTGGCGACCGGAGCACCCACCTCCCTCGCCGTTACCGCGGTGGAGGGGCTCGTGGTGGCACGGTCCGCCTTCGAGTCGTCGATGCACTATCGCAGCGCCGTCCTGTTCGGCCGCTGCCAGCCGATCGAGGCGGCATCGCAGAAGCGGGCCGCGCTCGACGTCATCACCGACGCGCTGATCCCGGGGCGCGTCGGCGAGGTACGCGAGCCGACGGCGAAGGAGCTGGCCGCGACCCTGGTCCTTCGGCTGCCGATCGGGGAGTGGTCCCTGAAGGTCTCGGCCGGCTGGCCGGACGACCCGGACGACGATGTGGCAGGCACGGCATGGGCCGGCGTGGTGCCGATCGTGACCCGCTTCGGTACGCCCCGGCCGGCCCCGGACCTGCGCAGCGGCATCGACACCGCGCAGTCCGTGCGCCGCTTGGCGGGGAACTAGGGCTGCAGATCCAGCTGCGCGATGACCACGTCGGCTTGCTGCCGCGGCGTGCGAACGAGCGTCCAGCCGTCCGGCGACTCCGAGCCGCACGACTGCGACGTGCCGTCCGGTTTCGTGCAGCCGATGTTGGTGACGTTGTCCCCGGCGATGTGCAGTGTGGACGTCAACCCGGAGCTCGATGTCAGCGTCAGTGGCGTGACGAGCGCCGCGGCTCGGTGCTGCGAGGAGGGCTCGCTGCGAACGATGGCGTGGTAGGCCACATAGACGACGTCCAGCCGGGTGCCGGCCTCCGGCAGCGTGACGGTGGTGGACGTGCCGGGGCGCAGCGACTGCCGGACGTTCATCGGGGCGCCGTCGCCCATCAGGATCTGCAGGTTGCCGATGCGCGGGTCGAACTCTCCCCCGCCGGCAGTGGCTGCTTGCTTGGGTACCGCCAGCGTCACGCTCGACACAGGCTTGTCGAACACGAAGTGCTGGGACTCGCTGAGCACGAGTCCCGGGCCGAAGGACACCTGGGAGACGACGTCGGCGGCGCCGGCCGAGCCGGTCGCAGAGGTCGCCGGCCCGCTAGCCGGATCGCCCGACGAGCTCTGACCGTGCCGTACGAGCAGTACTCCGGCCGCGACCAGGAGCACCAGCGCTGCAAGGGCGGTGATCAGCACGGGTCGACTCGACGGGCGCTCCTCGGCGACCGGCGGGTAGACGAGCCGCGCAGGTGGCGCCGCGGCGGTGGTGGCCCCGACCGGCTCGCCGTCGCTCGCGACCCGGACGTCGTCGGAACCGCCTGAGCCCTGCGGTGGCTCACTTCGCCCAGCGGCGGATCGCAGGGGGTTGGGTCCGGCTGACATGCCAGTGCTCATCGCCCCTCCCGGCGCTTTTGGAGGTTAAATCGGGTAGCCAGCGCCTGGCGCCCTAATCGGCTTTACTATAGGCGAGAAATGTGTGCTTCTGACGTGAACGTACGTTGTATCCGTGCCTTGTAGTTGCACCGTCACGGACAGTTTGTTTTTCTCCGGAACCGCTCGTTTTATTGCACCGTGTAAACAGTTACTCGCACCGTGTGATAACCCAGCCTGCTAGCAAAGGAATACAGATGAAATCGTCGTGGATCCGCAGGTCCGGAGCGGTCGTCCTTGCCGTGGGCTGTGCCGCCGCAGCCCCCTCGGTTGCAGCCGCAAGCCACGCGAATACGCCGGTAGACCAGGTGTATGTCGTGCAAGGGGTACCGGGAACGGCGGTCAACGTCGCGGTCGACGGCAAGACCGTCCGGCAGGCCGTAGCCGCGAAGGCGGTCGTCGGGCCTCTTCGCCTCACCCCGGGAAAGCACACCATCTCGTTCAGCACGAACGGCTGGAAAG
>JAWWPH010000537.1:0-3437 GCA_033850875.1 Nocardioidaceae bacterium
CGGGTCTAGCCCTGTACGGGCGAAAACTGTGGGAGACGATGAGCTCCCACTGGCCGACCGCGGACCAGCAGCCCGGTGCCACACCCGGGCAGATCGAGTTCGCCCGCCGCTGGCGGGACATGCCGAAGGTGGTGTTCTCCTCAACGACCAGCGCGGTCGACTGGAATACCCGCCTTGTCACCGGTAACGCCGTTACCGAGATCGCCCGACTCAAGACTGAGGATGGCGGTCCCATGGACATCGGCGGTGCGACCCTCGCGGCGGCGGCCATGCGGGCCGGGCTGATCGACGAGTACGCGATCGTCACCCACCCGGTCCTGGTGGGCGGTGGCACGCCGTTCTTCACGGCCCTGGACAACTGGGTGAACCTGAACCTGATGGAGACCAGAACCTTCCCCGACGGCGTGCTCCTGACAGGTACACGGCCAAACACTGAGTGCTCGACATCGCGTCGACGTAGCCATCAAAATCCGGCCGCGACCAGCGAAGCAGTGCTGTGTGGACTTGCCACAGCCTACGCAGTTCGATGGCGCCGACATGACGTCGATCGACCCCGCCGCGGTAGGCATACCAGCCAACGCTTCGGAGTCGTCTTACGGCCGACCCTTCCAACCCCCGGGTCGGTGGTCATGAAGTCGCCACAGGGTTGTCGTATCAGTGGGCAACCGTTCAAGGACCGGTGAGAAGCTGGCGCTCGGGAGGTCTGACGAGCGTCCAGTTGACTGAACAGGAGGCACGATGCGCGACATGAAGGTGTTGGTGACCGGAGCGAGCATCGCGGGTCCCGCGCTGGCCCACTGGTTGTGCCGACGGGGTGGTGAGGTGACCGTAGTGGAACAGGCACCCTGGCTGCGTCCGGGTGGTCAGGCCGTCGATGCGCGCGGGGTGGCCAAGGAGGTCATCCGACGGATGGGTCTCGACGCCGAGGTGCGCGCGGTGCGCACCGACACCGCCGGCGCGTACACGGTGGACGCGGACGGGCACGTGGTGGAGACTTACCGCGCGGAGGACGATGGCGGTGACGGCTACATCTCCGAGATCGAGGTTCTCCGCGGCGACTTGTCCCAGGTGCTGTACGACGACACCCGCGACGGTGTCGACTACGTCTTCGGTGACCGGATCGCCGAGCTCACCCAGGACGGGGACGGCGTCGACGTCACCTTCGCGAGTGGCGCCCGGCGGCGCTACGACCTGGTCATCGGCGCCGACGGGCTGCACTCGGCACTGCGGGCGATGGTCTTCGGGCCGCGCGAGCAGTTCGTCCGTCATCTCGGACTGGTGCTCGCCTTCTACAGTGTGCCCAACGAGTTCGGGCTGGACCGCTGGCTGATCGACTACCAGGAGGCGGGCCGCTCGGCAGGGCTGCGGCCCGTCCACGACGCAACTCGGGCGATCGCCATGTTGTCCTTTCCCGCACCCGACTTCGACATCGACTACCGCGACGTCGAAGCGCAGAAGCGACTACTGCGCGAGCAGATGGCCGGCTTCGGCTGGGAGACTCAGCGCATCCTCGCGCACCTCGACGGCACTCCCGACTTCTACCTCGACCAAGTCGCCCAGGTGGTGATGGACCGCTGGTCGACCGGACGGGTCGGGCTCATTGGAGACGCGGCGTTCAGCGCGTCGCCGATGTCCGGCGCGGGCACCGGGATGGCCCTGGTGGGTGCCTACATGCTGGCTGGAGAGCTCGCCGCCGCCGATTGGAACCCGAAGGCCGGGTTCGCCGGCTACGAGAAACGGATGCGCTCCTACGTCGAGGCCAACCAGGAAATCGGCCGCCTGCACGTACAGATGCTCGCCGCCTCCGACCCGGACGCCGCGCCACGGCCGGAGCCCGACATGGAGGCCCTTACCGCCCTGGTCGAGCGTGCCGTCGGTGGCCCGGAGCTGCCCGACTACGAAGGCGTGCCAGACTCCTTGGCACCGGTCCGGTGACCCTGACGAGCCTGACCACAGGCAACGCGCCACCCGTCCGGCCCGAGGGTGGTCGCGCATACGAGAGTGCACGAGATGCGGAAGGCTCGAAGGAACGCTCTGCACCACGCGTAGACGCACACCCTCTTGTGCAGATGCCGCGGCCGGGCACCGACGCAAGCCCGTCCTCTGTACCGTGAGTCCTCGCAAGGCGCAGGGTTACCCGAGCAGGCGGAGCGACGCTGCGATCGACGCGCCCGCGAGTGGGCTGGCTCAGTCGGAGCAGCGGGCAGACAATGGTGGCCGTGGTTGAGGTCTACGACCAGGTCGAGGCGTATGAGGTGGCCTTCAGCTATCGGGACGTGCCTGCCGAAGTGGACGTGCTGACTGCCTGGTATCACCGACATACGACGGGGCGGCTGGAACGGGCTCTCGAGTTGGCTGCTGGTCCCGGTGACCACGCCCTGGAGTTGGCACGCAGGGGACTGGCCGTGACAGCTCTGGACCGGAACCCGTCGATGTGCCGCCGCGCGGCCGAACGCGCCAGGATGGAGCGATTGAACCTCACCGTGGCGTGTGCGGACATGACCGCCTTCGTCGTCGACGACACGTTCGACTTGGCGCTATTGATGCTGGACTCGGCCGCGCACCTGCTGACGCTGGACGCGTTCACCTCAATGTTGGCCGCCACCGCCCGCCACACGAGGCTCGGGGGAATGCTCATCTGCGAGATGAGTCATCCCGCCGACTTCCTCACCGTCGATAGACGCACCAACACCGAATGGGAGACAACCCGCGAAGATGTAACGGTGCGACTGCGGTGGGGAACCACCTCCGATGAGTTCGACCCCATTACCCAGGTACAACAAACCCATGTACGGCTGGAGATCTGCCGAGCTGGACAGCCACCCCAGGTCCGAGAAGAGGTCGTAGCAGAACGGCGCTGGACCGCCACAGAAGTAGACGCTGCAGTACGCCTGTCCGGCGAGTGGGAAACCGTCGCTTGCTACGGCGCCCTTCGGGCAGACCAACCGTTCGACAATGACGATGCATCGTGGCGCATGATCCACATTCTTCGCCGGTGCCCGTGATCAACTGCCGGAGCTGCTCCCGTACGGTGCCTTTACCCGCCGCGAACAAGCGGCTCCCAGCACACTGCTTGGACCATGTTCGCTGATCGCGAGTAACGGACCTATCGCTAGTCGATGGGGCGCCAGTCCAGTGCTGGCAACTGGATCGATTCCAGTGCGCGCATCAGACTGCCGTCATCGACGAGGATCTTGCATCCGTCGCTAAGGACCCTCGTCGTACCTGCGTCGAGAGGCAGCGCTGCCCATTCGGGCGTGGTGAGTCCGAACTCAACAAGTAGACCGCTTCTGAGGCGGACCCGCCGCTCGTGCACGGGTCCCCACTGCTCCCGGCGAATCACCCGCCCTCCGGGCGTGATCGTCCGGATGAAGACAGGGTCACCCAAGTGTTCGCCAACCAAAGTGGACAGAATGACGAGGTCGACGTCGCTGCCC
>JAWWPH010000539.1:0-3191 GCA_033850875.1 Nocardioidaceae bacterium
GACGTCGCGCAGGTACAACTCGATAGACCACGACGCCTTGGCGTTGACCGTGAACCTGCGTGACAACTCCGGGGCAGTCCTCTGGTCGACGACCCAGGCGCCGCGCGGATCGTGAGTTCGTCGCGACGCGGTGAGCGTGCCGCACGGGACTCGAGTGGCTCGCGACGGCGAGGGGCGCCTCATCCAGCGTGAGGCGCGCCTGCGTCAGGCCGGCAGCTGGGGCCGCGCTCCGCCGACTGACTCAGGATGATCAGAGGTCGAACTCGACCGGCCAGCCGTGAGCGACGAGATGCGCGCGAACGCGCTCGATGTCCTCCTCCGAGGGGAGCTCCGACGTCACCTGGGCGATCGCCGAACCGATGCCGACGCGGTCACCGGGCTGCACAGCCTCCCGCAGGAGGAGCCGGCTGATCTCGGAGACTTCTTCGTCGCTGAGTCGTCGTCGCAGGAGCGCCAGCAGGGGAATGTAGTCGCGCTCGGGCAGGCCGGTGGGGTACTCCGAGCGGAGCCACTCGACGACCCTGGTCACCAGTCCGGTGCGCGCCCCGTTGCCGTTCAGCTCCACAGCGGCCTCCACGGGTGAGCCCAGAGGCCACCCCACGGCTGCCAACCGAGCCGACACTCTCTCGACATCGCGCTCGTCGACGGCGCCCTTGACGACGTCGGAGATCCGTTGTTGTACAAGGTCTCCCGTCAGGGCCTGGTCGCCGGAGGCGGCGTCGGCAACCAGCTCGTCGACCACGCGCGACATCTCGATCGGCGTGAGAGTACGGCGCAGGATGCCCAACAGCGCGACATAGTCCTGCTGCGGCACGCCTTCGGGATAGCCGGCGCGAAGCCACCGCAGGATCCTTTGAACGACGTTCACCGGCTCCTGCGAGGTGCTCATCTCCGCATCGTCTGCCGCTGAGGTCATCGGGTCAACCCTTGGGGACGAGCGTCGGGAAGATGTGCTCGAAGCTGACCGTCTTGCCGAGGCCGGCAGCGACGATGACGGTGATCCCGAGCGCCACCAACACCGCAACGGCGAGGAAGCAGACGAGGCCGAGCACGCGGAAGCCGGCCCGCGGCGCTGCCCCCGGCGTGGTGATCTCGCCGGTCCCGTCGGCGGTGAAGCGGACCCCCAGGGCGAACAGTGCAGGCAGGCCCGCGCCTAGCAGGAGCCCCGCCAACACGACTTTCCAGGCGGCCTGCAGGAACAGGTCAAGCATCGTCGATCTCCCTTCAGACCGTGACCGGGTGGGCGGCGGCTGGTACCGGCGTGCCCTGCCACTCGTCGTTGACGTTGCCCGCGTGTACCGCGGTCCGCCGCGAGCGCAGGTACATGTAGGTCGACAGGGCCACGAGGATGGCGACCACGACGATCCCCCCGGCGAGGCCGCCGACGAGGTGTCCGACCCACCACATCAGCGCGCCGACCACTGCCGCGGCGGGAAGGGTGATGCACCACGCCACGACCATCCGGCCGGCCACTCCCCAGCGCACCGCGGCGCCGGGCCGCCCGAGCCCGGTGCCCAGGATGGAGCCGGTGGCCACATGCGTCGTGGACAGGGCGAAGCCGAGGTGAGTGGACGCCAAGATCACGGCCGCCGAGGAGCTTTCCGCCGCGAGGCCCTGGGGTGAGCGGATCTCCACCAGCCCCTTGCCCAACGTACGGATGATGCGCCACCCGCCGATGTAGGTTCCGAGGGCGATCGACAGGGCGCAGCCGAGCTTCACCCAGAACGGGATCGCCGAAGTGTCCGTCCAGTGGCCGGTGGCGATCAGGGCGAGGGTGATCACGCCCATGGTCTTCTGGGCGTCGTTCGTGCCATGGGCCAGCGAGACCAAAGATGCAGACATGATCTGGCCCCAGCGGAAGCCCTTCTCCTTGAACCGTTCGGAGACGGCTGCGGTGACCCTGTAGACGAGCCAGGTCCCGATGGCTGCTACCGCGATGGCGAGCACCGGTGAGAGGACGGCCGGGAGGATGACCTTCCACACGACGCCGTCGAGCTTGGTGCCGTCACCGGTCCAGTTGACGCCGGACAGGCCGAGCCCGGCGATCGTCGAGCCGATCAACCCGCCGAAGAGCGCATGGGACGAGCTTGAGGGAAGTCCGAGGAGCCAGGTCAACAGGTTCCAGACGATGCCGCCCACGAGTCCGGCGAGGACGATCATGAGCAGCGAGTAGCCGTGACCGTCGAGGAAGCGGGCCTGCGGGGCTCCCGACGAGTCCTGGATCTTGACCACCGCGTTCGTGACCGTCAACGCCACGGCGACGCTCAGGAACGCGCCGACCAGGTTCAGGACCGCTGATAGCGCGACCGCGACTTTGGGTCTGAGGGCGCCGGTGGCGATGGAGGTGGCCATCGCGTTGGCGGTGTCATGGAAGCCGTTCGTGAAGTCGAAGCCGAGGGCCGTGACTACCACGAGGACGAGGAGAACAGCGTCGGAGCTCACGATGCAAGAGTGTGACCGACGCCGAGACGCCACAGAAGGGCACCGGCAAGAGGTTCACCTGATGTTCACCGCCCTGCCCAGAGGTAGCACCACCACGCCGTGCGTGTCCGGTCTGCTCCAACTGCGTATCGGCGGGCGGTCGTCGCCGGTGGGTCAGCCGGAGACGCGGCTCAGCTTGGTGCGCATCTCCATGAGCCGGCGGTCTGCGTAGCGGGCGTCCGCCCACGTCTTGCGCATGGCCGCGGTGAGCCGGGTGACGCTCGAGGTCCGGCCGTTCGATGAGCTTCGGTTGAGGTGGGACATGTCGATCAGATCCTTCTAAGCCGGCGAGGAGGTCCCGCCGTACCGTCTATTGTTGCACATCGAAGTATTCGAAACCAGGATTGTACGAGTCCGAAGGACGTGACCTGTGTCTCGGTCTGGGCGGCCAGCCGGCCGCCGCCCGCGGCCCCCCTCATTCCGCCGAGACGTCACCGGCGGCCCGATTCTGCGGGCGTGTCGCGCACCGAATGACGTCTCGGGGCGCGAACCGTCGATGGACCGAGCGTTCTCGCCCGGTTGACCGGACCTCACCGCCCGCTGGACGGGACATGCGGGCCCGCTCGATGCGACATTCCTGCCCGCTCGAGGCGACATTCCTGCCCGCTCGACCGCGCATTTGCGCCCGCTCGACGAGACATTCCTGGCCGCTCGGCGGTCAGCTGGAGAAGGGCTTGGCCGCGACGATCTCGACCGACAGCTGCTTGCCG
>JAWWPH010000004.1:0-2597 GCA_033850875.1 Nocardioidaceae bacterium
CCCGCCCCCGACCCACCCCGGCGTTCGTCCGCCGGCCTCTTCTGCCGGCCCCTGCTCGCGCGTGGCTACTCCTATGGAGACGCCGTCTACTACTGGTACCTCCACAACGAGCCCGACCAGATGGACATCGACCTCAACGGCATCCCCTGCGAAACCGTCTACCCGCGGACCGACGTCGACAACTACTGATACTGAGCCGGTAGGCCGGCGGCGGTCCCGGGCTGGCACACTTCCGTCGTAGCCATCCACCCGGGAGATGTCGCCGATGACCATTGACACCATCACGTCCGGCTCCAGCGAGCACCTCCGCAGCCTCTGGCGGCAGGACCGGCCCGCCTTCGGACTGTGGAGCAGCCTGGCCGACGGCCCGACGGCGGAGCTGTTGGCCGCTACGGCCTTCGACTACGTCTGTGTCGACCTGCAGCACGGGCTCGCCACGTTCAGCGTGCTGCCGTCGATGGTCCAGGCGATGCGCGGAGCCGGGCGCGCCCCGGTCGTCCGCGTGCCGTGGAACGAGCCGGCGGGGATCATGCGAGCCCTCGACATCGGCGCGAGTGCTGTGGTCGTCCCGTTGGTCAACAGCGCAGACGACGCCCGGCGGGCCGCGGCGGCCTGCCGGTTCCCGCCTGAAGGTGACCGCAGCTGGGGGCCGATGTGGGCGGACGTCCGGTCGGGAGGTGTCCTGCCTCCGGCGGAGCAGAACGCCGCAGTGCTGTGCCTGGTCATGGTCGAGACCCAGGCCGGCGTCGACGCGCTGGACGAGATCGTGCGCGTCCCGGGTGTCGACGGGGTCTACATCGGTCCGAACGACCTGGCGCTGGGCTGCGGTTACGGGCGCGGAACCTACCGTGAGTCCAGCGAGATCGAGCAGCTGATCCAGCACATCGCGGACACCTGCCGGGCCGCCGGGATCGTGTGCGGACTGCACTGCTCCGACACCGAGATGGCGACGCACTGGGCGGGTCGAGGGATGCGGATGCTCACGGCCGGCCAGGACGTCCACCTTCTCCGCGGGGCCGCAGCGGCCGCCTGGGCGGCCGTCGACGACGCGGTGCGAGCCGCTGACCCCGCTCGCACGAAGTGAGCCCGCTGCTGAGTCGACCCTTGCCTACCTACGTCGCCGTACATGCCCGGTGGCCCCTCCCGGGTGCCAGGGCGCTCCCGAGCCGGTAGGTACCCGGCCGCCGCACCACGACGTCGGTCCAGGTCCCCTGGCGGCGCAGGCAGCCCCCAGGACCGGAGAGGGTCAGCCAGCGCGACCAGCGAACGCGGGCGAGCACCGTCCGTGCTCCGCCGACGCGAAAGGTCACCGAGGCGGCGTCCTGCGACAGCAACCGTGCGCCTGTGACGATGGACCCCGCCGGCACGACCCGGTACACGGTCCAGTGCGTGCCCGCCCAGACCCGGTCCAGGAACGGCAGCCCCCCGTCGACGAGCGCCGTCTCCGCCCGCCCCGCCTCGGCCGTCGCAGCGTCGGAGACGGCGACGTACTGGACGGCGTTGTCACGCAGCCAGCGCCGGTAGCTCGACGCGTCCACGACGCCGTCGAAGAACAAGGAGTTGTAGCCGTCGTCGAGCTGGGTCATCCAGCCTCGGGCCAACGGCACGTGGTCGGCGACGTAGACCGCCTCCCAGCGCTGCAGCGTGGGCGGGATCTCGACCCGCCCGCTGAGCGGGAGGCGCTGCAGCTCCGAGGTCAGCTCGCCGTAGTACGAGGCCGCGCTGCTCGGCTCGCCGACGGCGGTGATGTCGTCGGAGGTGAGTGGCGGCAGCCAGCACACCGCGGCCACTACAGCCGGCACGACCCATCGCATCGGCAGCCGGGAGGTCGCCACGGCGATGGCGGGCGCGAAGAGCTCGGGAAGCCGCAGGGCGTTCATCCCCACCGGCGTACGCAGCGTGACCGCGAGCACGATCCCCGCGGCTGCGAGCAGCGCTCCGACCCGTACGAGGCGATACCGGGTGACGACCATCAGTAGGACACAGGCCGTCATGCCGGCGAGGCCGCGGCCGACGGGCGCGGGCATGTACCCGCCCTGGCCGAGCCAGGCAGATGCGGCCAGCGCGACCAGCACGGCCGCTCCCAGGACGCCACCCTCGCGGCGCGACCCCCGACCCTGGAGGACCAGCGCCGCGGCGGCCACGCCCAGGAAGAGCGCCGCCAGCGGGCTTGCGCCCCACGCCACGAGCGGCCCGACCGCGAGGACGAGCCACCGCGACCGGTGCTGCCACGTGGCGGCGAGCAGCGTCACCAGGGCGGCGGCGGCGCCGACGGCGAAGGTCAGCCGTCCCACCATGAGGTTCGCCGCGAGGCAGAGGGCTCCTACCGTCGCTCCCGCCCGCGGGCGGGGCACCCGGCAGCGACTCAACAGCAGACCGAGCAGGCCGGCGGACGCGGCGGTCGCGACGGCGCCGACCACACGAACTCCGACCGCGGCCATCAGGGGCGGCACGAGGACGCTGTAGCTGAGCCATCCGGTGCCTCCGAACCATCGAAGGTCGACGGGCGTCCAGAGGTGGTCCCGGGCGAAGTCGGCGTGAGCCACCTGGGCCGACAGGTCGCTGCCGGTGGGCGGAAGAAGCAGCCAGACGACCCC
>JAWWPH010000038.1:0-10125 GCA_033850875.1 Nocardioidaceae bacterium
GTGGGTGTCGCCGGCATTTGTGTGGCCGCCCTTGACCGCTGCCGGGACCACGACCTCGCCGATGCTCACGGTGCTGTGAGCGCCGGCGGCGACCTGGAAGATCTTGCGCCCGAGCTTCACGGCGTCGGGCGGCGTCATCGCGACGTCCGGGGTGTCGCCGGCGCGGGCCTTGGTCGGCTTGCCGAGGACCCGTCCCGACCCGAGCACGATGAACGCGGGTGTGGGGTTCGCGACCATGCCGAGCCGTTGCGCCCGGTGGGACACGCGCTGCGGGTCCTGCAGCGCGGCGACGGCGATCTGGAGCTGCTGCTGACGCTGTGCCAGTGCCGCCGACTGCGCCCGCAATGCGCCTGCGGTGTAGGTGCCGCGCTCCATCGACGTGTTGAGCAGGAGCAGGCCGACGAGGCCGAGCGCCAGCAGGGCGACGACGACCACCACGAACGGGATCCTGCTCGCGCGCGCGGCCGTCGTGGAGACGATGGTCAGGCGCGGCCGCGGCAGCGCGCTTCCCGGCCGGAGGGCCCGGGCCCGGGCGGTACTCAGGTATGTGCTCACGCGACCTCCCGGATACGTTCTGCGGCGCGCAGCGTCACCGACGCCGCGCGGGGGTTCGTTGCGATCTCGGCAGCGGAGGCACGCTCGCCGCCGCGGGTGAGCAGCGCGAGCTCCGGTTCGAGCTCGGCCGGCAGCACCGGCAGGTCGAGCGGCGCCGTCGGCTTCGAGAGCCTGCCGAGTGTCCGCTTCGCGAGCCGGTCCTCGAGGGACTGGTACGACATCACGACGATCCGCCCCCCGAGGCACAGCGCCTCGACGGCCGCCGGCAGCGCGCGCTCGAGGACGGCGAGCTCGTCGTTGACCTCGATCCGCAGAGCCTGGAAGGTCCGCTTGGCCGGGTTGCCACCTGTGCGGCGCGCGGCGGCGGGGATGGCCGAGCGCACCAGGTCGACCAGCCGGGCGCTCGTGTCGAAGGGCCGGCTGGTCCGCTCACGTACGATCCGGTCCGCGATGCGGCGCGCGAAGCGCTCCTCGCCGTACCGCGACAAGATGGACGCCAGATCGGCAGCCGAGTACGTGTTGAGGATGTCGGCTGCGGTGAGAGGTCCGTCGGCGTCCATCCTCATGTCGAGGGGCGCGTCGGTGGCGTAGCTGAAGCCGCGCTCGGTCGAGTCGATCTGCATCGACGAGACGCCGAGGTCGAACAGGACCCCCGAGACGCAGGGGTGGCCGAGGTCCTCCAGCACCCGCGGCAGCGCGTCGTACACGGCATGTACCAGCGTGGTGCGTCCCGCGAAGTCGGCCAGCCGGACCGCTGCCTCGTCCAGGGCGGCCCGGTCGCGGTCCAGGCCGACGAGCACCGCTTCGGGACAGCGAGCCAGGATCGCTGCGCTGTGCCCGCCGAGGCCGAGGGTGGCGTCGACGAGGATCGAGCCGGGCGCCTCGAGCGCCGGCGCGACGAGCGCGACCACGCGGTCCCTGAGCACCGGGATGTGCTGCGGCGCGGGTGCGGGCATGACGGGCTCAGCCCGCGAGCTTCGCGACGACGGTCAATGCGATGGCAAGGACGGTACAGACCGCAAGCGAGGAACACGCGACAGCGAGCCCGTCCCGGACCTCGTGTCGCACGCGTCGCAGCGGCCGTTGCGACGGTTCGGGGACCCAGCTCGGCATGGTCGACCTTTCGGCTCGGGGCGGACGGTGCGGTTCGTACGGCCAGGTCCCCGCCCGCCGCCTTCGCAGCGCCTGGCACCGGGGAAGGTGCGCCAGCCGACGCGACGGCGGCGGATCGGAGGCCTCGTCGTACGACGAGGGCCGGGGCTCAGGGCGGCGGAGCCGCTCTGTCGTCCTCGGAGTAGTCGGCGAAGACGGGCTCCTGCTCGGCGGTGTAGGCCTCCCAGGCGTCCGCGTCCCAGATCTCGATGTGGTCGAAGGCGCCGATCACGATGCAGTCGCGGTGCAGGCCGGCGTAGTCACGCAGCACCTGCGGCAGGGTCACCCGCCCCTGTCGGTCGGCGATCTCGGCCGACGCGCCGGCGAACAGCATGCGCATGAAAGCGCGGTCACCCTTGTTAGCGTCTCGGTCCATGTTGAGGCGGGACGTGTACGCGCGGAACTCGGCGCTCGGCCACACGTTGAGGCACCGCTCCTGCCCTCTGGTCACCACGAGCCCCTCCGACAGGTCGTCCCGGAACTTCGCCGGCAAGAAGATGCGGCCCTTCTCATCGAGCCGCGGGGTGTGCGTGCCCAGAAACATGCCCGCCTCCCCCTTCTTCCTCCATTACGCGCCACTTTACCCCACAACACCCCCCGGTCAACCGCGACACGGCGTTAGCGCCCGGATGGCCCCGTCCGCGAGGCCGTGAACGCGCCGTCGCCATGAGGTACCGTCGCCTCGGAGAGCTGTCTCCTCGTGCGAAGTGACGGCTCCCGCGCCGTTCGCGTCACCACATCGTTATCTCCATGTCACCGCATCAAGGGTCAGCAGTTGCCAGGATCGAGGGTCCGGTACCCGGCTCGCCTCGCCCGGCCTGCCGACAGGCCTTCCAAGGGAGACAGATGAGCAGTTTCGACACCCTCGCTGCGGTGACGGACCGGGTGAGCGAGAACATCGAGCGGGTGATCGAAGGCAAGACCGACGTGGTGCGCACGGCGATGACGGTTCTGCTCGCCGAAGGACATCTGCTGATCGAGGACGTCCCGGGTGTGGGCAAGACGATGCTCGCCAAGGCGTTGGCCCGCTCGATCGACAGCACCGTAAAGCGCATCCAGTTCACGCCCGACCTGCTTCCGTCGGACGTCACCGGTGTCTCGATCTACAACCGCGAGACGCGCCAGTTCGAGTTCCGACCCGGCGGGATCTTCGCCAACATCATCGTCGGCGACGAGATCAACCGGGCCTCCCCCAAGACGCAGTCCGCGCTGCTCGAGTGCATGGAGGAGCGCCAGGTCACCGTCGACGGGACCACGTACGAGCTGACGGCGCCGTTCATGGTCATCGCGACGCAGAACCCCATCGAGATGGAGGGCACCTACCCTCTGCCGGAGGCCCAGCGGGACCGGTTCATGGCCCGAGTGTCGATGGGCTACCCGGTCGCGCGCTCGGAGCTCGCGATGCTCGACTCGCACTCCGCCGCCAACCCGCTGGACGACCTCGACCCGGTCACCGACGCCGCCGAGATCGCCAAGCTCGTCGACACCGTCCGCACGGTCTACGTCTCCGAGCCGGTCAAGCGATACGCCATCGACATCACCAGCGCGACCCGGCGTTCGCCGGAGCTCCGGCTCGGCGCCTCGCCGCGGGCGACGCTGCATCTCGTCCGCGCCGCCCGGGCGCATGCCGCCCTGCACGGCAGGGACTACGTGATTCCCGATGACCTCCAGCTGCTCGCCGTACCCGTGCTCGCCCACCGCCTGATCACCGGCCTCGAGGCGCAGATGGCCGGGCGAGTGCCCGACCAGGTGATCACGAGCCTGCTCCGGACCCTGCCCGTACCCGAGCCGACCGCGTCTGCGGATCGGGTCTAGGTCGTCGGCCCGTGGGGGCGGCTCTGTCGACACTGACGACGCGGGGGCGGGCGTTCTTGTCCGCCGGTGTCACCTGCACGGTCTGCGCGCTCGTCTTGAGCCAGAAGGACCTGCTCCGCGTCGGCCTGCTACTGATGACGCTTCCGGCCATCACGGCCTGGGTCGCGAACCGGTCCCGCTACCTGCTGTCGAGCTCGCGCACGATCCTGCCGCCCCGGGTCGAGGTCGGTCAGACGGCGTCGGTCACGCTGCGGATCGAGAACCCGGGGCGCCTTCCCACGGGTCTGATGCTGCTCGAGGACGCTGTCCCCTACGTCTTGGGCAGCCGCCCGCGGTTCGTCCTGGACCAGCTCCGGCCGAAGTGGCACCGGTCGATGTCGTACCCGGTGCGCTCGGAGGTCCGCGGCCGTTTCCCGATCGGGCCGCTGACGGTCCGCGTGAGCGACCCGTTCGGGTTCGTCGAGGTCAACCGCTCCTTCACCAGCCGGGTCACCCTCGTGGTCACCCCGGCGATCATCGCGTTGCCGACCATCCGGCTGTCCGGCGACTGGTCCGGCGCCGGAGAGAGCCGCCCCCGGGCGTTCGCGTCCGCCGGGACCGAGGACGTCATGGTGCGCGAGTACCGGCTCGGGGACGACCTGCGCCGCATCCACTGGCCGTCGACAGCCCGGGCCGACGAGCTCATGGTCCGTCGCGAGGAGCAGCCGCACCAGAGCCGCGCGACCCTGCTGCTGGACACCCGCGCCGGTGCGCATCGCGGCACCGGAGCCGCCTCGTCCTTCGAGTTCGCCGTCTCGGCCGCGGCGTCGATCGGAGCCCACCTCGCCGCGCACCAGTTCACGGTCCGGCTGATCAGCGACGGGGCCGACAGCGCCGACGTGAGCTGGCACGACCGCGGGATCAGCGGTCCGGCGGAGGTCCAACTGCTGCTCGACACCCTCGCGGTCGTCTCGACCCGACAGGCCACCGAGTTCGCCGGCCGCAACGAGCAGCACTCGAGCGGTCTCGTCGTCGCCGTGCTGGGCGCCGTGAACGCCATCGACGTCGCGGCGCTGTCGCGGCTGCGTGCCGGTGCGACGCGCGCCCTGGCGATCATCCTCGACGTGAGGGCGTGGTCGGGCCCCGCTTCCGACGCGACACCGCCCCCGGGCTTCGCCGTGCAGGACCAGGCCGACGTCCTTCGTCGCGAGGGCTGGTCGGTGGCTGTGGCCGGCCCCGGCGACCCGCTGCCCGCCGTGTGGCATGCCCTCGGAAGCTCGCTGGTGGGCAGCCGGCGCCACGACGCCGACGGGGTCTTGACCAGTGACGGGCCGGCCTCGTGATGCGCGCCGCTCCGCAGCGCTACTCCATCGTGCTGCTCGGGTGGCTCGCCACCGTGGCGATGTCGTTGAGCTTCCTCCCCGCGCTCACCGACCGGACGTTTCTGGTCCTGGGGGCGCTGTTCGCAGCGCTCGTCGTCGGCACCGGCGTCCTGCTGCGCCTGGTCCGCACACCACCACTGCTGGTTCTCGTGGCCCAGCTGCTGGTACTGGTCGAGGCACTCGCGATCAGCTACGGCCACTCCTTGAAGTTCGGTGTCATCCCGACAGCGAAGACGCTGTCGGGGATCTCGGACCTCGTGTCGAAGGGCATCGACATCTCCCAGCGGTACGCCGCCCCTGCACCGGCGAACGCCGGTCTCGTGCTCATGGTCGTCTTCGCCATCGCGCTGGTCGCCGCGTCGGTCGACGCACTCGCGGCCGGCATCGGGCGAGTGCCGCTTGCCGGCCTGCCGCTGCTCGCCCTGTACACGGTGCCCGTCGCCGCGCTGCCGAAGGGCATCCCCTTCGTCTTCTTCCTTCCGGGGGCCGCCTGCTACATCGCGCTGCTGACGGCGGACGAACGCGACCGGCTGTCGCACTGGGGGCAGCTCGCCACCCGTACCGCGGCGGAGCAGGGCCGCGCCATCGACCTGTCCGCACTTCGTGGGACCGGGCGCCGCATCGGCCTGGTCGCCCTGTCGCTGGCCGTGGTCGTCCCCGTCTTCGTCCCGGCATTCTCGGTGTCGCTGCTGGACCGCAACCGGGCCGGAGGGATCGGTGGCTCCGGCTCCGACGGTCCCACGCTGGGCTTCGACGACCCCATGGTCAGCCTGGCCAGCAGCCTCAGGCGCAAGAACCCGGTCGACCTGCTCGACGTCGCCAGCGACGGCGTGGCCCCGCAGTACCTGCGCCTGGCCGTGCTGGACCAGCCCGGCCCCAACAACTGGAGCCACCGACCGGTCGACCAGGCCGACACCATCGACCTGCGGACCATCCTTCCCGGCCCGACCGGCCTCGGCCTCGGTGTGCGGACCATCTCGCACACCATGGTCGTCTCCCTGACCCGCAACTTCCCCTCCAACAGCTCGTGGCTGCCCGTCCCGTTCGACGCGCACTTCGTGGACGCCGGGGACAAGTTCGGGTTCGTCCCCGGCGACGAGACCGTCGACGTCCGCGACCGGTCGGCGCTACGGTCGCTGCCGCCGTACCAGGTCTCCTACAGCGAGCTGGACCCGACCGAGCAGGAGCTGCAGGACAGCGGCCCCGCTCCTGCGCAGATCCGCAAGCGCTACGGCGAGGTACCGGGCGGCGTGCCGGCCATCGTGGGGTCGACGGCGCGCCAGGTCACGGCGACGGGACGCACCCCGTACGAGAAGGCTCTGCTCCTCCAGGGCTTCTTCCGCGACCGGGGCGCCTTCACCTACGACACGTCCGCCGCGTACGGCTACGGCTACGACGCGATGAGCGCGTTCCTGATCCAGCGACGCGGGTTCTGTCAGCACTTCGCCGCCACCATGGCGATGATGGCCAGAACGCTGAACATCCCCTCCCGTGTCGTGGTGGGATTCCTGTCGAGCAGCACCAAGGACGCCGAGGGTCACTACGTGTTCACCTCACACGACGTGCACTCGTGGCCGGAGCTGTACTTCGACGGTGTCGGTTGGGTGCGCTTCGAGCCGACGCCACGGTCCAACGCTCCGTTCCCGGCATACGCCCCGCGGACCGCTGCCCCGAACCCGTCAACGGCACAGCCGTCGAGCACCACCCTGCACGACCCGCTGGCGAGCAGGAGCGTGCTCCAGCACGGCGCCAGCTCCGCGACCAGCGACGGCACGAACGGCGGCGGTCCCGGCGGCTCGCTGCCCTCGACGCCCTGGCTCGTCGTCATCGGACTAGGCCTGCTGGCGTGCGTCCCCGCCCTGTCACGGTGGGGGCTGCGACGGACGCGGATGTCGAGGCCCCTCGACGACGCCGCGGCGGCAGAGGCTGCCTGGACCGAGCTGCGCGACTCGATGCTCGACCTGCGGCTGCCGTGGACGGGCTCGATGACGCCCCGCGCACGGGAGCGTTCGGTGGCCCAGCTGCTGGGCCGGGATCCCGACGCGTTGCAGGCGCTGCAACGGCTGGCTCGCTGCGTCGAGCGGGCCCGCTACGCCGATCACCCGATGGGCGGTGGCTCACCGGGCTCCGACGCCAAGACGGTGATCGCGGTGATGTCGCGGTCGGCCGGGCGCGCCGGGCGCCTGCGCGCGGCGTTGCTGCCAGCGAGCTTGCTCAACGAGGTCCGTGACCGCGCCGACGAGCTCCGCTCACGGCTGCACACGTGGCGACGGCCGGGCGAGCGCCCGTCATCCGGCTAGCGACCGGGCCCCGACCGTCTGGCTAGCCGGCCGAGCGGCCAGGGCGGCCCGCCGGGTCAGCCGCACGCAGCCGCAGCTCGGGTCGACACCCCCAGGACCTCCCGACGGGTCAAGTGATTCCCGCGGGGGGGTCACGTGATTCCCACTGAGGGGTCAGGCAGTTGCCCGCGAGGACTTCCCTACTTCCCCGGAGGAGTCGGCTCGGGTCGGCGTCCGCCAAGCAGCAAGACCCGGGAGCTGCAGTTCGAGTCGAGGGCATGCAACGCAACTGCGCTGGGGACCTGCCGTCCGGTGGTCTGCGCCGGCGTGGTGGTGAGCAGCGGCGCGGCTCAGTAGTCGTCGCGCCGGCGACGCCAGCGGTCTTCCATCCGGTTCATGAAGCCGGACTGCCGGGGAGCGGCGGCGCGCCCCTTGGCCTTGGTAATGGGATGGACGTTGTCGGCGGGCTCGGCCTCGCCGATCTGCCGGAAGTGGGTGAGGGCCAGATAGGAACCGGCGAGCATGAGGACGAAGCCGAGGACGGCGACGGGGATGAGGGTGAGGACCACGCCGGTCATCAGGGCGGCGATTCCTGCGACGAAACCCAGGCAGCCGAGGACGGTCAGGCGCTTGTGTCGCGAGCGCGTGGAGGACCCACGCAACGCTGAGACGAACTTCGGGTCTTCAGCCGCGAGCGCTTCTTCCATCTGCTCAAGCAGACGCTGCTCTTCTTCCGAGAGCGGCACCATGTCCTCCAGCCGACGAGGTGAATCGGGTCTTTTTGGGTAAGTCTAAGCACGCCTGCCTAACCGCGAAACCTCCGGAAGCAAATTGGTGGCTTCGGCAGCGATCGGGGCGGTCCGAGACGCCCGGACTCGGGCAGCGAGCGGTGGTGTTCGCGCCGGGATTCGGCCGGGATCCCCGCGCCGGAACCGCGAGCATCGGACTAGGCTGAGCCGACCGTGCCGTCTGGTTCCGACGGCGACGGGCGACGACGCACCCTCGGGGGTGTGTGGGGCGGAGGAGAGCGTGAAGACCTTCCTAGGCGCTGTCTGCGCGGCGGCCATCGTGGCGAGCCTCGTCGTGTCCGGGCCCGCCCTGGCCGACCCGTCCAGGTCGAACGGCGGCGCGCCGGCGGCTGCGGCCTCGTCCGCCCGACCGGCGTTCAGCATGAAGGACCCGTTCGCGCGAACGATCACCCGCTACGGTGACGCCGACGTGTCGCCGTACCACATCGACCACGTGATCGAGCTGCAGTACCGGTTGAGATGGATGGGATACTTCCACGCCGGCATCACCGGATACTTCGGCAAGGTCACCCGGCACGCGGTGAAGCTGTTCCAGCGCCACGTGCATCTGCGGGCCACGGGCGTCGCCAACCACGAGACGTGGGCGCGCCTGATCCACCACACCATCCGGCACCGCGGAGCGATCCCGCACATCTGCAAGACAGCGGGGTGGCACGCCTGCTACGACCGGTCGATCCACCAGGTCACGCTCTGGCACCGGGGCACCATGCGTAACTCGTGGCTCGTCCGCGGCGGCGAGTACGACCTGCAGACCCGGGTCGGGAACTTCCACGTGTTCTACCGCGACATCGACCATGTCTCGTCGATCTACGACACCCCGATGCCGTACTCGCAGTTCTTCAGCGGCGGCCAGGCCCTGCACGGCTCGGGGTTCATGGTCGACCCGTTCTACGAGCACAGCCACGGGTGCATCAACATGTACATCCAGGACGCCCGGCAGCTGTGGCGGCTGACCTCGACGAAGCGCCTGGGCGTCTCGGTGTACGGCTCCTGGGACTGATCAGCGACCGGCGCGGGAAGGGGCTGCGCCAGGCGACGTTCTCGGGCCGGTCTCGAGCAGGGTCGCCGGCCGGACCGCGGAGCCGCCGAAGCGGTGGACGGCGCGGTCGACCGCCCGCTCCGCGTCCTCCCAGCCGTGCGGGCGCTCGCCCAGCACCAGCTGCCGGGTGGCGGTCGCCGCGTCGACGAGATGCTCGACCCGTACCCCCACGAGCCGAATCCGGGCCCGTTGCAGGCCGAGGCCCTCGAACAGGCCGGCCGCGGTCGAGTAGATCTCCGGCGTCAGGTTGGTGGTGTCCCGCAGAGTGCGGGAGCGGGTGATCGTCGTGAAGTCGGAGAACCTGACCTTGAGCGTCACCGTGCGACCGCAGACGTCGGCCGCGCGCATCCGCGCGGCGACCTTCGTCGACAGCCGCAGCAGCTCGCGCAGGACCACGGCCGGGTCGTCGGTGTCGCGTCGAAACGTCTCGTCGGAGCCGATGCTGTGCTCGGGTTCGTCGGGTCCGCGTCGGGCGGTGACCCGCCGGTCGTCTTCCCCCCATGCCATCGCATGCAGCCGGCTCCCCGCGGCGACGCCCAGCGCCCGCTTGAGCACCGAGGCATCGGTATGGGCCAGGTCGCCGACGGTGCGCAGACCGAGCGAGTGCAGCCGGTCGGCGGTCTTGTCGCCCACCCCCCAGAGCTGCTCGACGTCGAGAGGGTGCAAGAACGCCGTCACCTTGTCCTTCGGGACGACGACGAGGCCGTCGGGCTTCGCATGCTGGGACGCCAGCTTCGCCAGCTGCGTCGTCGGGGCGATCCCGACCGAGCAGGTGATGCGCTGCTCGTCGGCGATCCGAGCCCGTAGGTACTCCCCGATCCGTACGGGCGACGAGAACCGGCGCAGCGACCCCGACACGTCGAGGAACGCCTCGTCCATCGACAACGGCTCGACCCGGGGTGTCACGCTGCGAAAGGTCTCCATGACCGCTGACGACACCGCGCTTATCTGCTCGTAGTCGGGCGCGATGACCACGGCAGCCGGACACAGCCGCCGGGCCCGGGTCATCGGCATCGCCGAGCAGACCCCGTACGCGCGGGCGGCGTACGTCGCCGACAGCACGACGCCACGGCTGCCCCCGCCGATGATCACCGGCAGGTCCTTGATCTCGGGTC
>JAWWPH010000054.1:0-10874 GCA_033850875.1 Nocardioidaceae bacterium
TATCCCGTACGCACCGGAGTAGGGGTTGTCGGCCGACGGGTTCCAGCCGCTCTCGCGGATGTAGATCTGGTCCAGGCAGTAGAACTGGTCGGAGCTCCAGCCGTACTTGGGAAGCATGCTCCGCGCGATGTCTTGGGGGTTCGTCGGGACCACGGTCTTCGTCACCGCCCCGGAGACCTCTTGCTGACCGACCGTGAGCGCCTTGGTCTTGGTCGCGCGTTGTTCGGACGCCAGGGGCGGCCGGCTTCCACCACGGCTGGCCCGCTCGCTGACACCGCGGCCACGCTCGATGGAGCGCTCGGTCGCCGGGTCGGGTCGAGGCGCCGCCGACGTGGTCGCCCGGGCTTGCGTCGCGGCAGCCAGCTGAGGCTTGGCCGGCGAGGCCGCATCACCGCGTGAGGCGGCGACACCGGCGCCGGCGGTCGCCCCGAGCACGGCAACGGTGGCCACCACCTTCAGTCCGGTGGCCGACGGTGATCTCGCCCCGCTGCGCCGCCGAAGCGGTCGGCGGGACGGGGCGCGATGACGCGGTGGGGTGCGGTGGGCAGGCAGAAGGACCACTCCAGGGGATGGGGAACCGATCCAGCCTGAGGGATACCCGTTAACAACGCAAATTCATGCGATTTAGGTGACTTACTGAGCACCCTGGGTGAGGTTGAGGCCGGTCATCGGGTCGAACAGGTGCAGGGTCCGGGCGTCGATGAAGAAGTCGTCCCCCTCACGCTCACGGAACCTGCCCGGGTACGCCCTACTCAGCTCGTGCGGTGACATCAGCCCGCCACCGGCCAGCTCACGCTCGTACGCCACCAGGTAGTCAGGCACGTCGGGCGGCACGTCGAGCGGTATCCGGGCGTACTGGTGGTCGGTCCCGGCCGCCAGCTCGGTGAGCGGTACACGCTCGGGACGCATCCCCACGATGAGGTGCTCACGGCCGTACACCCTCGCGGCCTTCTCCGGGGAGAGCCGTACCCATCCGAACGACAGGTCGACGATGCCGTCGTACACCGTCGCCGGGATGAAGCTCATCGGCGGAGAGCCGACGAACCCGGCCACGAACAGGTTCGCGGGGTGATGCAGGAGTCGCTGCGGGGTGTCGACCTGTTGGACGGAGCCGTTGTCGAGCACCGCCACGCGGTCGGCCAGCGACATCGCCTCGGCCTGGTCGTGTGTGACGTACAGGGTCGTGACGCCGAGCCGTCGCTGCAGCCAGGCGATCTCCGCACGCATGTGGCCGCGGAGGTGGGCATCGAGGTTCGACAACGGCTCGTCGAGCAGCAGCGCCCGGGCGTCGCGGACGAGTGCGCGGCCCATCGCGACGCGTTGCCGCTGCCCCCCGGACAGGCCCGTCGGCTTGCGGAAGAGGATGTCGTCGAGCTCGAGCGTCCGGCTCGCGTCGCGGACCAGTCGGTCGATCTCCCGCTTCTTGAACTCCTTCGTGAGCCGCAGCGGGAACGCGATGTTCTCGTACACGGTGAGGTGCGGGTACAGCGCGTACGTCTGGAACACCATGGCGACGTTCCGCTCGTTGGGTGTGCGGTGGTTGGCGATCTCACCGCCGATCAGGAGGTCCCCGGAGGTGATCTCCTCCAGGCCCGCGACCACCCGCAGCAGCGTCGACTTGCCGCAGCCGGACGGCCCGACGAGGATCATGAACTCGCCGTCCGCCACCTCGAGCGACAGCCCGTCGAGCGCAGGCGTCCCGTCGGGATACCTCTTGACGATGTTCTTCAGCTCGATGGCAGCCAACGGCACACCCTCCACAACGGGCACGTCTGGCGCCAAATCTACACGGAGAGGTCCTCGAGCATCTCGGTCACCAGCGCTGCGATCGGTGAGCGCTCGGACCGGGTCAACGTGACATGTGCGAACAGCGGGTGCCCCTTGAGCTTCTCGACGACCGCGACGACCCCGTCGTGACGGCCCACCCTGAGGTTGTCGCGCTGCGCCACGTCGTGGGTCAAGATGACGCGGGAGTTGGCCCCGACCCGGGAGAGCACCGTGAGCAAGACGTTGCGCTCCAGTGACTGGGCCTCGTCGACGACGACGTACGCATCGTGCAGTGAGCGCCCCCGGATGTGGGTCAGGGGCAGTACCTCCAGCATCCCGCGGGCCAGCACCTCGTCGATGACGTCGCTGCTGGTCACCGCGCCGAGGGTGTCGAAGACGGCCTGCGCCCACGGCTGCATCTTCTCAGACTCGCTACCGGGCAGGTAGCCGAGCTCCTGGCCGCCGACGGCGAACAGCGGCCGGAACACCACGACCTTCTTGTGCTGTCGTCGCTCGAGGACCGCCTCGAGCCCGGCGCACAGGGCGAGTGCCGACTTGCCCGTCCCGGCTCGCCCGCCGAGGGAGACGATGCCGATCTCCGGGTCGAGCAGGAGGTCGAGCGCGACGCGCTGCTCGGCCGAACGACCACGCAGACCGAACGCCTCGCGGTCGCCGCGCACCAGCCTGACCTGCTTGTCCGGCGTGACCCGGCCGAGGGCACTGCCGCGTCCCGACAGCAGCACGAGACCGTTGTGGCACGGCAGGTCGGCTGCCGCCTCGAGGTCGACCGTCCCGAAGGCGTACAGCGCGTCGATGTCGTCGGCAGTGACCTCGATCTCCGTCATGCCGGTGAAGCCGCTCTCCGGGGCGAGGTCCGCGCGGTACTCCTCCGCGGGCAACCCGACCGAGGACGCCTTGACCCGCATGGGGAGGTCCTTGGAGATCAGCGTGACGTCGGCGCCCTCCGCCTTCAGATTCAAGGCGACGGAGAGGATGCGCGTGTCGTTGTCGCCGAGCCGGAAGCCCGCGGGGAGCACGGACGGGTCGCTGTGGTTGAGCTCCACTCGCAGGGTGCCGCCCTCCGAGGCGATCGGCACAGGCGCGTCGAGGCGTCCGTGCCGGATCCGCAGCTCGTCGAGGCTCCGCAGGGCCGACCGGGCGAAGTACCCGAGCTCGGGGTGGGCACGTTTGGCCTCGAGCTCGGTGACGACGACGATCGGGAGCACGACCTCGTGCTCCGCGAAGCGCTTGAGCGCGCTCGGGTCGGCCAGCAGGACGCTGGTGTCGAGGACGAAGGTGCGTACTGCCGGCGTGGATCTCTGCGCCGGTCCGCCCGCTCTGCTGCCTCGCGGGGTGCCGTCGGCCTTGGCCACGGAAGGTCTCCTCACGGGCCTGGGACACCTGAGCGGCCCCGGCCCACTTCTCAGTCGGGCCGGGAGCTGCTCGTCCGGGGGCAGTACGGCCGCCCCTCGTCGTGGTACAAGCTGGGCCTCCCGCAACGGCGGGCGGCTCCGCCCACCGTCACGCTCGACGCTACGGTGTCGACCTCGCACGCCGGTGTCGACACGCCAAACGCGTGGTGTCGGTTAGGTGCCGAACCGGCGATGCCGCGCCGCGTAGTCGCGGATGGCCCGCAGGAAGTCGGTCCGCCGGAAGTCGGGCCACATCGCTTCGCAGAAGTAGAACTCGCTGTGGGCGCTCTGCCAGAGCAGGAAGCCGGACATGCGCTGCTCACCGGAGGTCCTGATCACCAGGTCGGGGTCGGGCTGCCCGGCGGTGTAGAGGTGCTCGGCGATGTGCTCGACGTCGATGAACTCGGCGAGCTCTTCGATCGTGGTCCCCTGAGCGGCATGCTCGTGCAGCAGCGAGCGCACGGCGTCGGCGAGCTCACGGCGCCCGCCGTACGCGACGGCGATGTTGACCGCCATGCCGTCGACATCGGCGGTCGCCTCGGCCGCGGCCTTGAGGAGCTGGGCCGTCGCGGACGGAAGCATGTCGAGGGCGCCGACCGGATGGATCCGCCAGCGACGCGTCGAGGCGAGCTCGTCGACCAGTCCCTCGATCACGCGCATGAGCGGCCGGACCTCGTCGGCCGGCCGGGCCAGGTTGTCGGTGGAGAGCAACCACAAGGTCACGAGCTTGACGTTGAGCTGGTCGCACCAGCTCAGGAACTCACCGATCTTGTCGGCACCGGCGACGTACCCGCCCTCGACGCCCTCCCCGAACTCCTTCGCCCACCGGCGGTTCCCGTCGCACATCACGCCGATGTGACCCGGGATCTGGTCCGGTGACAACCGGCGCAGCAGCCGCCGCTCGTACAGGTCGTAGGCGAGAGACCCGATCGTCGACGCCACGCTCACCCCTCCCGGCCGATGTCCAGGCTGCGTCAGCGGCGGTGCCCAGATAACAATCGAAGGTTACCTGTGTGGCGCCGACTTTGCGCCTCTAACGTTGACTCTGTGTCGACACCAACCGGCGAGCGGCTGCGGGATGCAGCCCGGGAGATCAAGCCCAAGCTTCGTGGCTGGCTGCACCTGCTGGCCTTCCCGCTCAGTGTCGTGGCGGGCGTCACCTTGGTGCTGTTGTCGGAGGGCGAGCGCGACAAGATCGCGACCACTGTCTTCGCCGGGTCGTCATCACTTCTCTTCGGCAGCTCCGCGCTCTTCCATCGCGGGCACTGGAGCCCGCGCTGGCACGGGGTCCTGCGCAGGCTCGACCACTCCACGATCTTCCTGCTCATCGCCGGCACCTACACGCCGTTCGCCCTGACCCTGCTGCACGGTGCGAGCGCCCGGATCCTGCTGTGCCTCGTGTGGGGCGGGGCTCTGCTGGGGATCGCGTTCCGGGTGCTGTGGATCGGTGCGCCGCGGTGGCTGTACCTCCCCGTGTACATCGCTCTCGGGTGGGCGGCCGTCTTCTGGCTGAAGGACTTCGCGTCGGCCGGACCGCTCGTGCTCGGCATGATCGTGCTCGGCGGCGGTCTGTACTCGGTCGGTGGCCTCGTCTACGGGCTGAAGTGGCCCAACCCGGTCCCGCGCTGGTTCGGCTTCCACGAGGTGTTCCACAGTCTGACGATCGCCGCCTTCATCGCGCACTACGTGGGCGTCTCGCTGGTGGTCTACCGCGCCTGACGGTCACCGGTCGGTCAGCGGCGAAGCACCGACCGCATCGTGGCCCGTGTCGTCTCGGACGGCACCCAGTAGCGGCCGGCGCCGGCGAACTCCCCCGTACAGCTGTCGGCGAAGAGCCGGATCTGCTGACCGTCGACGGTGACGCCGGAGACGACCGTCGAGCGCCCCGACGTCGAGCACGTGCGCCGTACTCGTGGGCTGCTGGTCGAGTTCGCGTTGAAGTCGGTGTCGAGCCGGTGAACCTGCGCGGACGTGAGCGGCACCGCCGGGCCGTCGAACACCAGGTGGCCCTGACGGTGTGAGGCCACACAGACACTCGCCGCCGCGAGATGCAGGTAGCCGCGCAGGCTCATCGAGGCCGGCGCCCGACCGGCGCAGGGCGGCGCAGAGGCCACCGAGGCCGTCGGGACGCCGTTGGCAGGGTCGGTCGCCGTGTTCGTGGTCGGGCTCGTTCGGAGCAGGTGCGGTCCGACGACGACGATCACCGCGATCAGGACCACCAGCACGATGCTGGCGATACCGCCCCGCGTCGGAACGGGACTGTGGTGGCGATAGTCCTTCATGCGGCCAGGTCGTCGGGTGAGGTGACCGGCAGGTCACACGTGAAGTCGTGGCACACGTACGCCGCAGCGAGCCCGCCGACGAGTCCTCTGCCCGCGAGGAGCTCGACGTGGCTCTCTCCCGGCTCGCCCTGGGCGACGACGGCGCCCGGGTGCGGCAGCCGGTACGCGGCCTTGACCAGCGCGGCTCGAGCCGGGTCGCCGAGGGTGCCGACGACCGCGATCTGTCGCGGACCGTCCGCCAGCGCCTCGGTGACCGACAGGGTGTGCCCGGCGTAGCGCGCGGCGCGCTCGCCGAGCCCCGCCAGGGTCGAGACCAGCGTCTCGGCCGCTCTGCGGTGGCCTGCGTCGCCGGTCAGGGACGACAGGGCGAGGAGCACACTCGCCGTCATCGACGCCCCCGACGGGGTGACGTTGTCGGTCGGGTCACGAGGACGCTTCAGCAGCGCCTCCGCGTCGGCGGCGGTGTCGAAGAACCCGCCCTCCCCGTCGCCGAACCGCGTGCGGATCTGGTCCACGAGCTCACGGGCGGAGTCGAGCCAGGCCCTCGTCCCGGTGGCGCCGAAGAGTGTCAGCAGGCCGTCGGCGAGGCAGGCGTAGTCCTCCAGGACCCCGTCGGGTATGCCGGCGGCGCCGTCGCGCGACACCCTCCTGAGCCGCCCGTCGTCGGTGCGGTGAACGGTCAGCAGGAGCGACGCGGCCGACTCGGCGGCTGTCACGAAGCTCGGCTCGTCGAGCACCATCCCGGCCTCGGCCAGCGCCCCCACGGCGAGGCCGTTCCACGCAGCCACGACCTTGTCGTCGCGCGCCGGTCGCGTCCGCCGCTCCCGCGCGGCCCGGAGCCGGGACACGAGACCGCGCGCGTACTCGACGTCGTCCGGGTCGGCGTCCAGCCGCAGCGTGGAGGCACCGCGCTCGAAGTTGCCGGGCGCGCGCACGCCGAACAGTGCGGCCGCCGCCGCGCCGTCGACGTCGCCGAGCACCTGCGTCAGCTGCTCGGGAGTCCAGACGTAGAAGACGCCTTCCTGACCGTCGGAGTCGGCGTCGAGCGCCGAGGCGAAGCCGCCCTCAGGCGTGCGCATCTCCGCGAGCAGGAACGCTGCTGTCTCGCGTGCGATCCGACGCGGCAGCGCCCGGTCCGATATCCGAGCCCAGTGCACGTACACGCGCAGCAGGAGGGCGTTGTCGTACAGCATCTTCTCGAAGTGCGGGACGTCCCAGCGGTCGTCGACGCTGTACCGTGCGAAGCCGCCGGCGAGCTGGTCGTAGACCCCACCGCGGGCCATAGCCTCCAGGGTGCGTTCGGCCATCCGCAGGGCCGTCTCGTCGCCGACCCGAGCGGCACGACGCAGCAGGAACTCGCAGACCATCGAGGGAGGGAACTTCGGCGCCCCGCCGAAGCCGCCGTGGTCCTCGTCGAACTCGCGCGCGAGCTGCTCCACCGCCACAGCGCCCACGTCCGCCGACTCCGAGGGTGGCACGTGCGTCGCCTGCTGGAGATGGCGGCTGATGTCGCCGCTCACCCGCGTGATCTCGTCGCGCCGCTGTGTCCACGCGTCGACCAGCGCGCCGAGTACCTGCCGGAACGCCGGCATCCCGTGGGTCGGCTCCAGCGGGAAGTACGTGCCGGCGAAGAACGGTGCGCCATCGGGTGTCAGCGCGCAGGTCATCGGCCAGCCACCGTGCCCGGTCATCGCCTGCGTCGCCTGCATGTACACGGCGTCGATGTCGGGACGCTCCTCGCGGTCCACCTTCACGCAGACGAAGTGCTCGTTGAGGTAGGCGGCCGTGGGCTCGTCCTCGAACGACTCGTGGGCCATGACGTGGCACCAGTGGCAGGCGGCGTACCCGACCGACAGCAGGACTGGCACGTCGCGTGCCTTCGCGGCGGCGAACGCGTCCTCACCCCACTCGTACCAGTCGACCGGGTTGTCCTTGTGCTGGAGCAGGTACGGGCTCGTCGCCCGCGCGAGCCGGTTGGTCACCGGCTCATACGTCGTCGTCGCGCGGCGGAGCGTCGGCGTCGGCGTCGGCGACAGGCGGCGGTGCGGCAGGCGGCGGCGTGACCGGCTGCCTGGTCCCCGTCCCGATGCCCGGGCGACTGCTCGGGCGCGGCGGCATCCGGATCTTGCCGATCTGGGTGTTCATGCTGCGCCACAGGAAGAAGGTCGCCACGCAGAGCGCGACGACGATCCAGAACGCGACCCAGCCCGGCTTGACATTGGCCGGGTTGTAGGCGAGCACGACGGCGGCGGTCATGCCTGTATCGTCTCGCGTCGGCCGTTGTAGGTCGCAGCCAGGTCCCGTACACCGGCGAAGAGGTCGTCCTCCGGGATGTCGGTCTCGACGAGCGAGTCCGCGAGCTCGTAGTCCTCGGTCGGCCAGGCCTCCTGGTGGACCTCGAGCGGGACGGCGAACCAGGAGCCCTCGGGGTCGATCTGGGTGGCGTGCGCGATCAGAGCGCGGTCGCGGACAGGGAAGTACTCTGCGCACGGAACTCTCGTGGTCACCCTGCGCTCGTGCTCGGGGTCCGGCTTCCACTCCGCGAGCCGCTCGGCGTACGGCGACTCGAGCCCCCGCGCGAGCATGGCCTCGTGGATGGCCACGATCCGGTCGCGGTGGAAGGTGTGCTGGTAGTACAGCTTGAGCGGCTGCCAGGGCTCGCCCGCCTCGGGGTAGGCGGCGGGGTCTCCGGCGGTCTCCCACGCTTTCATGGTCACGGCGTGGCACATGATGTGGTCGGGGTGCGGGTAGCCGCCGTTCTCGTCGTACGTGGTGATGACGTGCGGCCTGAACTGCCGGATCAGCCGTACCAGGGGCGCGGCCCCCTCCTCCGGCGAGACCAGCCCGAAGCAGCCCGGCGGCAGCGGCGGCTTGGGGTCCCCCTCGGGCCACCCGGAGTCGACGAAGCCCAGCCAGTCCTGGCTCACGCCCAGGATCTCCCGGGCGCGTTCCATCTCCTGCCGGCGGATCTGCGCCATGTTGGCCAGCACGTCGGGACGGTCCATGCTCGGGTTGAGAATGGAGCCACGCTCTCCCCCGGTGCAGGTGACCACGTGGACGTCGACCCCTTCGGCCACGTACTTCGCGGTACTGGCTGCCCCCTTGCTCGACTCGTCGTCGGGATGGGCATGCACGTTCATCAGCCGCAGACCTGCGGTCACCGGTCACCTTCGCTCGTCGGGGGTGCTTCAGGGACAATGGTGTCAGGACCAAACAAACGCTACGCCCGCGACCCGTCAGGCTGGGGAGATCCGCGCACGTGACAGAGCCGACCCCCGCACCGCGGCGGACCGCCGGAGCCGAGCAGTCCGACCTGATGGCCACGCGCTACGGGTCCGCTCCCCGGAGTCGGCGGCTACTGACACTGGGCGTGGTCGTGGTCGTGGCCGCGGTGCTGCTGGCCTGGCTGCTGTGGGCAGCCTGGCGCCAGTCCACCGGTACCGTGGACGGCAGCGTCTCGGCTTTCGACATCATCGGCCCGCACCGGATCGACGTCACTGTGGAGATCCGCCGACCGGCTCACAGGGCGGTGCGGTGCACGCTGCAGGCGGAGGCGACCGACCACTCCGTGGTGGGACAGACGGTCGTGTCACTGTCGTCGTCGGGGAGCTCGGACGTGACGGTACGGACGTCGGTCCGGACCGAGCGCGAGGCCACTACGGCCGTCGTCTCCGACTGTCGCTGAGCCGGGGCCCACGCTCCGCCCCGGTCCTCCGGGGACGACCACCCGTCGAACGAATTCGAGTCTGTGCCGCTGTGCTTGATAGCCTCGTTCTTTCCCCGTTGAGGGCGGCCGAGGTTTGGTGTGCCCGTAGCAAGGAGCAGCTCCCGTGACTCACACCAGCACCGAGAAGGCAATCTGGCTCACCCAGGAGGCGTACGACCGGCTGACGGCCGAGCTTGCACACCTCAAGGGCCCCGGGCGGGCCGAGATCTCGCGGCGGATCGCTGACGCGCGCGAGGAGGGAGACCTGCGGGAGAACGGCGGGTACCACGCCGCGCGCGAGGAGCAGAGCAAGGCGGAGTCGCGCATCTTGCAGCTCGAGGCGATGCTGGCCAGCGCCCGGGTGGGCGAGACCCCCAAGGACGGCGGCGTCGTCGACGCCGGTATGGAGGTCACCGTCAGGTTCAGCGGCGACGACGAGACCGAGACGTTCCTGCTCGGTGCCCGAGAGGTGCTGGCTCGGGACACCGACGACGACCTCCGCGTGTACTCGCCGCAGTCACCCCTCGGCTCGGCGATCCTCGGCAAGAAGCCCGGCGAGTCCGCCACCTTCACCGCCCCCAACGGCAAGCAGATGTCGGTCGAGATCGTCGCGGCCAAGCCCTTCTCCAGCTGACGCCGACCGGTCAGGAATGTCTGGTCGACCGGGCGCAAACGTCCGCTCGACCGGGCGCATACGTCCGCTCGACTGGGCGCAAATGTCCGGTCGAGCGGGCGCAAACGTCCGCTCGACTGGGCGCAAATGCGCGGTCGACTGGGCGAGAATGGCTCGCTCGAGCGGGCACGACGGCTCGCTCGACCGGGCCCGATTGATGCAGCCGGAGGAGCCACGATGACCCCGTCAGAACCGACAGGTGGAGAATCGATGCCAGGCACGGCGAGCATCGAGTGGGCTACCGTGCCGCGCCTACTCGCTGAGCATCGGTACCTCGTTCTCGGCACTGCCGACGGCGACGGTCGTCCGTGGGTGACGCCGGTGTTCTACGCGGCCGAGGGGGAGCACCGTGTCCTGTGGGTGTCCGCTCCCGAAAGTCGGCACTCCCGGAACATCGCGGCGCGTCCGCAGGTGGCGATCACGATCTACGACACGCATGCGCCGGTCGGCGGAGCCGAGGCGCTGTACCTGGAAGCGACCGCCGAGTGTGTACCAGGCGACGCGCGTGACGCGGCTCTCGCCGCGCTCAACTCCCGTCTGCCTGCCAGTCACCAGCTCGGCACGGAAGATCTCGAACCCTCGGGACCGCTGCAGGTCTACCAGGCCGCCATCACCCGACACTTCGTGCTCATTCGCGGCGGTGACGCCCGATTCGACAACGTGACCGACGCCCGACTCGCCGTCCGTCCGCCAGACCCGGGTATGCCGGCCCCGCGCAGCTGAACGTACGCCGACTGGGCGAAGATGTCCGGTCGAGTGGGCACAAATGTCGAGTCGACAGGGCGCAAAAGCCCGGTCGAGAGGTACACATGCCCGTCCGAGTTGCAAGGTATGTCCGGTCGAGTGCGCAGGAAACTCGATCGAGTGGGGAGCAGGTCCCCGCCCGCGCGCCCTGATGAGCCTCAGAAAACCGTTACCGGGTACCCATGGTCGCGCAGCTTGGTCAGCACGGCCTGACTGTGGAGCTCTCCTCGCATCTCCATCTGCAGCACGACCTCGACCTGGTCGAGCGGGAGCGACTCGGCGGTCCGCTC
>JAWWPH010000059.1:0-2615 GCA_033850875.1 Nocardioidaceae bacterium
TCGTCGACGCTGCGCGGGTTCGGGGGAGTTCCGGAGGAGGTCCCCACGATCTCCGTCGAGGCGCCACGCAACCCCGTCCAGATGGACAAGTCGGTGCGCGGTCTGGTCGAGGGCCGCTACGAGTGGATCGTGTTCACCTCGGTCAACGCCGTGAAGGCGGTGCGCGAGAAGTTCGACGAGTACGGCCTCGACGCGCGGGCCTTCAGCGGTCTCAAGGTGGCCGCGGTCGGCGACAAGACCGCCGAGAGCCTCGCCGGCTGGGGCATCCGTGCCGACCTCGTACCGTCCGGCGAGCAGTCGGCACAGGGGCTGCTCGAAGACTGGCCGCCGTTCGACGACCTCCTCGACCCGATCAACCGCGTCTTCCTGCCTCGTGCCGACATCGCCACCGAGACGCTCGTGGCCGGCCTGCACGAGCTGGGCTGGGAGGTCGACGACGTGACGGCGTATCGCACCGTGCGGGCGGCGCCGCCTCCCGCCCCCACTCGCGACGCGATCAAGACCGGGAAGTTCGACGCCGTCGTCTTCACGTCGTCGTCGACGGTCCGCAACCTGGTCGGGATCGCGGGCAAGCCCCACACCAACACGGTGATCGCCGCGATCGGGCCGGCCACAGCCAAGACGTGCGAGGAGCACGGCCTGCGGGTCGACGTCCTCTCGCCGAAGCCCTCCGTCGAGGCGCTGGCGCAGGCGCTGGCCGACTTCGGTGAGGCGCGCCGGCTCTCTCTCCTCGAGGCCGGTGAGCCGGTCACCAAGCCGTCCGAACGGCGGCTGCCGAGCCGGCGACGGGGATCCTGAGCGATGGGCTTCCCCGCTTCGCGCCCGCGTCGCCTGCGCTCGTCGGCGGCCATGCGGCGGCTGGTGTCCGAGACGTCGCTGGCGCCGCGGCAGCTCGTCCTGCCGCTCTTCGTCGGTGAGGGGCTGACCACGCCGGTGCCCATCAAGAGCATGCCGGGAGTGGTACAGCACACACGCGAGTCGCTGCGCAAGGCCGCCGCCGAGGCGGCCGCGGCCGGTGTCGGTGGACTGATGCTCTTCGGCATCCCGGTGACGAAGGACGCGGTCGGCAGCGGCGGCACCGACCCCGACGGCATCCTCAACGTGGCGATCGCCGATGTCGTCGGCGAGGTCGGCGACTCCGTCGTCGTCATGAGTGATCTCTGCCTCGACGAGTTCACCGACCATGGGCACTGCGGCGTGTTGGCGGCCGACGGGTCGGTCGACAACGACGCCACCTTGGAGCGATACGCCGAGATGGCCGTCGCGCAGGCGACGGCAGGGGTCGCCGTCGTGGGCCCCAGCGGGATGATGGACGGTCAGGTAGGCGTCGTTCGCGCCGCGCTCGACGCGGCGGGCCATCTCGACACAGGGATCCTCGCGTACTCGGTGAAGTACGCGTCGGCCTTCTACGGCCCCTTCAGGGAGGCGGTGTCGTCGACGCTGCAGGGGGACCGCCGCACGTACCAGCTGGACCCGGCGAACGGCCGGGAGGCACGGCGCGAGGTCTCCCTCGACCTCTCCGAGGGCGCCGATCTCGTGATGGTGAAACCCGCGCTCGGGTACCTCGACGTGCTGCGCGAGGTCTCGGCGGTGTCCGATGTGCCAGTCGCCGCCTACAACGTCTCGGGCGAGTACGCCATGGTCGAGGCCGCCGCGGCGGCCGGTTACCTCGACCGCGAGGCGGCGATCCTGGAGGTGCTGACGTCCATCCGGCGCGCGGGCGCGGACGTCGTGCTCAGCTACTGGGCGACCGAGGTCGCCGGCTGGCTCCGCTGACCCGCATCGGGTCGGCGCCTCGAACGTGGTGAGGACAGAGGCGGTTGAATGGGCAGAACAGACCTCGGGGACAATAGGGGCGTGACGTCCCCTGTCGAGTCCGTACCCGTTTCTGCGGGGTCCGGCGACCTCTTCTCCCGCGCGCTCGACGTGACTCCCGGCGGCGTCAACAGCCCGGTCCGGGCCTTCCGCGCCGTCGGCGGCACCCCCCGCTTCATGGCGCGCGGGGCGGGGCCGTACCTGTACGACGTCGACGGCAACGAGTACGTCGACCTGGTCTGCTCGTGGGGACCGCTGATCCTCGGGCACGCCCACCCGGTGGTGGTCGAGGCCGTGCAGCGGGCGGTCGCCGCGGGCACGTCGTTCGGCACCCCCTCGCTTCCGGAGCTTGAGCTCGCCGAGGAGATCGTCGCGCGGACCCCTGTCGAGCAGGTCAGGCTCGTCTCGTCGGGCACGGAGGCCACGATGTCGGCCATCCGGCTGGCCCGCGGGTTCACCGGACGTGACGTCGTCGTCAAGTTCGCCGGCTGCTACCACGGCCACGTCGACAGCTTGCTCGCCGCCGCGGGCTCCGGTGTGGTCACGTTCGGACTTCCGGGTACTCCGGGCGTACCGGCCGCCGCGACCGCCGCCACCCTCGTGCTCCCCTACAACGACGTCGACGCCGTGACCGAGGCCTTCCGGCTGCACGGCGACCGCATCGCGTGCCTGATCACCGAGGCCGCAGCGGGCAACATGGGCGCGATCGCGCCCGTACCAGGTTTCAATGCGGCGCTGTCCCGCCTCTGCAGCGAGTACGGGGCGTTGTTCGTCAGCGACGAGGTGATGACCGGCTTCCG
>JAWWPH010000093.1:0-2529 GCA_033850875.1 Nocardioidaceae bacterium
CTGGTCGACGAGCGCGGCCTCGCAGGCGCCGTCACGCTCGACGACGAGGTGACGGAGCAGCTGGTCCGCCTTGCGGGAGGCGACGCACGCCGCGCCCTGACCTACCTCGAGGCGGCGGCCGACGTCGCTGCGAGCCGAGGGTCGTCGTCGGTCTCGGCGCCGATGCTGGAGCAGGCCGTCGACCGGGCTGCCGTGCGGTACGACCGCCAGGGCGACCAGCACTACGACGTCATCAGCGCCTTCATCAAGTCGGTCAGGGGCAGCGACGTCGACGCCGCTCTGCACTACTTCGCGCGGATGCTGAGGGCAGGGGAGCACCCGCGCTTCATCGCCCGGCGACTGGTGATCTTGGCCAGTGAGGACATCGGCCTGGCCGACCCGACCGCTCTCACCACCGCGACGGCAGCGGCCCAGGCGGTCCAGCTGATCGGGATGCCGGAGGCCCGGCTCAACCTCGGGCAGGCAGTGATCGCGTTGGCGCTCGCACCGAAGTCGAACGCGGTGATCAATGCCGTCGACGCTGCCGTCGCCGACGTCGAAGCCGGCCTGATCGGCACGGTCCCGGCGCACCTGCGTGACGCGCACTACCGCGGCGCGAAGTCGCTGGGCCACGGCGCGGAGTACCGGTACGCGCACGACGACCCTCGAGGGGTCGCACCCCAGCGGTACGCTCCCGACGCCGTGGCGGACCGTACGTACTACGAGCCGACCAACCACGGGGCCGAGGCCGACTACGCCGAGCGGCTCCAGCGCATCAAGGCGATCCTGTCCGGACGGTGACGCGCGAGCGCCACGGTAGGGTGGCGGTTCGGTTCGACGGACCCGGAGGGTGACGATGACAGGGCTGGTCGCGGGAGCATTCGGCGTGTGCGCCGTCGCTGTCGTCGTGCTCGCGGGCGCTGTGCTCAGCCTGCGCTCGCGCGTCGATGCGCTGTCCCGCCGGCTCGACGAGGTCGCTCCGCCCGTTGCGGTGTCGGCCCGGCCGTCGGTACGGCCTGTGGCGGGGCCGCCGCAGCCAGACGCCCCGCATCGCGACTCCCCCAGCCGCGTCGGCACGCCTGGCCCGGGAGAGCCGCCGCCCGGATCCGAGCCGTCGCCCGGTGCCGACCGGTCGGCCGATGGCGACCCGCCACCCGTTGCGCTGATCACCGCCATGGCAGCGGACCCGGCCGACGAGACGGGGCCGAGTGTGACGCGGGTCGTCTCGGTGACGTTCGCCGGGCCGCTGATCAAGGTCGCCGCGCTGTCCCACGGCCTGCAGCATGCCCTGCGCGAGGAGAGCCGGATGCGCATCGGGTACGCCGTGCGCCGCGAGCTGAAGCGCCAGCGGAAGCTGCGTAGGCGCCAGCCGTCCGGTCGAGCCGCGGCACGAGGACCAGTGCGCGACGCAGCACAAGGAGGCAGAGCATGAGCCGCACGCTGTGGTTCGTCGCGGGCGCCGCGTCGGGGGTCTACACGATCTTCCGCGCGAAGCGCCTCGCGCAGAACTTCACCCCCGACGGGATCGGTGCCCGGCTTGCAGCGGTGAGCGTCGGCGCACGGATGTTCGCCGAGGAGGTGTCGACGGGGATGGCCGAGCGCGAGTCCGCGATCCGGGCCGAGCTGCGGCGCAACGACGGCGAGCTCCGCGCTCTCGCGGGCGCGCCCGGAGCCCTACCCGAGCGAGAAGGCGGCGACGATGGACACCGCTGAGATCCGGCGCCGGTTCCTGGCGCACTTCGAGGCGCGCGAGCACACGCTGGTGCCCAGCGCCCCGCTGCTGCTCGACGATCCCAACCTGCTCTTCGTGAACGCGGGCATGGTGCCGTTCGTCCCATACTTCCTCGGACAGGCGCGGGCGCCGTACCCGCGTGCGGTCAGTGTGCAGAAGTGTGTGCGGACGATCGACATCGAAGAGGTCGGCCACACCGACCGGCACGGCACGTTCTTCCAGATGAACGGCAACTTCTCCTTCGGCGACTACTTCAAGGAAGGCGCCATCGGGTACGCCTGGGACCTCGTCACGAAGCCCCAGGCCGACGGCGGCTTCGGCCTGCCGGAGGACAAGCTGCACGTGTCGGTCTACCTGGACGACGACGAGTCGGTCGCGTTGTGGAAGAAGATCGCGGGCCTCCCGGACGAGCGGATCCACCGGCTGGGCAAGCTCGACAACTACTGGCACATGGGGGTCCCCGGCCCCGGTGGTCCCGACTCGGAGATCTTCCTCGACCGCGGCCCGGCCTTCGGCCCCGAAGGGGACATCGAGAAGGCCGGCGACCGCTACATGGAGTTCTGGAACCTCGTCTTCATGCAGGTACGGCTGAGCGCGGTGCGCGGCAAGGACGACTTCGACATCGCCGGCGACCTCCCGGCCAAGAACATCGACACGGGCATGGGCCTGGAACGCATGGCCATGCTGCTGCAGGACAAGGGCAGCATCTACGAGATCGACGAGGTCGCCCCTGTCCTGGACCGCGCCGCGGAGCTGGCGGGCCGTCGCTACGGCACCAACCACCTCGACGACGTCCGGCTCCGCGTCGTCGCCGACCA
>JAWWPH010000100.1:0-10025 GCA_033850875.1 Nocardioidaceae bacterium
ATGAAGCGTCATAGCGGGCAGGGCCTTGACGGAGGAATGGCGCTGCTGTTGTCCCTGCTCGTGGGAGTAGTCATGCCGTTCATCACGTCGTCCGAGGTGGGGGATCTCTACGAACGCCGTGGCTGGCAGAAGCCCGTCGAGGCTACGACGGGCCTCTGGTACTTCCCCGGCATTTTCATCCTCGTCGGTCCCTTCATCTGGTTCACCAAGACGAACGGTGCACTCAACGAGTACTGGCGAGCGGCTGGCCCTCGCGTCTGAGGCTCCAGCGTCACACGTTGCCCGTAGCCGGATCAGCCGAAGGTAGGCGGTTCGGCGATGGTCGGATTCCTCAGCACGTCATCGCAGACCCCCCGAGGCGAGCGGCTCTGGCGCGCGACCGTTAGAGGCGGTTCAGCGCAGTCCCTCGATGACGGAGGTGGTCTGGCGCTCCAGGTCCGCCACGATCTGGCCCGCAGGCAGGCTCCGGGCCATGGCGCCGCCCTGGCCGACCAGCATCGGCGGCTCGGAGAGGAACGACCGCGGAAGGGGATAGTCCGGTGGCTCCGCACCCGACGCCTCCAGCTGTTGGACCACCGCGGTACGCACGGCGCGAGCAGGCCGACCGGTGAGAACGCGGGTTATCGTCGTGTCGGCGCCGAGCGACCGGCGGTACGCCTCACCGGTACCGGCCTCGTCGCTCGCCAGGAAGGCCGTGCCGAGCTGTACCGCGTCGGCCCCGAGAGCAAGGGCAGCAGCGATACCGCGGCCGTCCATGATGCCTCCGGACGCGACCACCGGGACCGAGACCGCGTCGACGATCTGCGGCACCAGGGTCATGGTGCCGACGAGGGACTCCTCGACCGGGGCGAGGAAGGTTCCGCGGTGGCCTCCCGCCTCGTAGCCCTGGGCGACGACCGCGTCGACGCCTGCCTCCTGCAGAGCGACGGCCTCGGCGACGGTGGTCGCGGTCCCCATCGTGAATCCGTCGAAGCCTTCGAATGGCGCCAGCCCGAAGGTGAAGCTGAAGACCGGGACGCGTTCCTCGATCACGACGGCGAGCTGGTCGTCGAAGCGTGGAGTGGCCCGCGGAGGAGGCGGCTCGTGGAGTCCACTGACCCGTGCCCAGCTGTCGACCCGGGCGCTCGACGGGGGTGGGAGCGGGGCGAACAGGTTGACCCCGAACGGCTGCGCGGTCATGGACCGCACCGCACGGATGAGCTCTCGCAGCTGGTCGGGAGTCGACACGGCGCCCGCGACGAAGCCGAGCGCTCCTGCCTCGCAGACGGCCGCGACGAGCTCGGGTGGCGTCCAGCCGCCGGCCATCGGTGCCTGGACGATCGGCAGGCGCGTCCCGAGCCGGCGCGCGATAGACGTGTTCCGCCAGGTCACGAGTCCTCCTCCCAAGCGCGGAGCCGGCCGAGCCCTACGGCCGCGCCCGCAGCAGTCGTGCGCACCGCGAGTACAGCGTGCGCGCTGTCATGAGCCACGGTCGACGTTCGCTCAGGCCCACCAGCATGGCGCGTACAGGACGCGCCGAAGCGGTGTCGAGCCGGCCCTGCAGGTCGGCCGCCAGCCCCGTGGTCGAGCTGTTCTTCTCGCGGAGCGACGCGATCCGGCCACGTAACCGGGTGAGCTCGTCGGACCGGTCCTTCGCCAGCGCCACCAGGCCGTCGAGGGCGGCCTCGAGCAGAGCCGCGTCGTCCACCTGCGTGGCGGATACCTCGTCGGCGGAGAAGACAGGCTGCAGGTCGTCGAGGTCACCGACGACGTCGGCACCCGAGGCCTTGATCGCCGCGATGTGCTCGGCGGTGCGCTCACGTGCCCAAGGCTCGAGCTCGGCGGGCAGTCGCAACCGTGACTCGCGGTGCCTGCGCTTGGCGAGCCCCCGCTTGGCCAGGGCGTGCTTGAACATCTCGTTGTAGACCGGCCATTCGAGCCCGCGCTTTCGGCTGACGGCGTTGAGCCGCAGCATGAGCTCGGCGGACTCGAGCCCGAGCGACTCGTTGCTGCCGCGCCCGCTGGCGTCGAACGCGCTCGGGTCGACCCCGAGGACAGAGGCGACGCGTACCCACAGGTTCGCGGCGGTCGCTCCCGGCTGACCCACCGTCACCACGTGCACCTGGGCGGCCGGAAGCACGTCGCGCCAGATCGCCAGCACCCGCCCGACGTCCTGCTGCGACCAGAAGAGGTTCCCGGCGGGCGTGCCGCGGGGGTTCTCCGAGGTGACCGCGCCGAGGAACTCCGGCCAGGACCACAGCTCCCAGTTCTGCACGAACTCCTGCCAGGCCGCGGGCACCGTGCGCGCGATGTCCCGGACGGTGACGATGATCTCGACCTGCGCCGGCGCCAGCGTCTCGACCATGCGCTGCGCCTGGGCCGTCTCGGCCGACCCCAGCCACTCCATGGACACGAGGCTGTCGCCGTCCCACGCGGTGACCTCGTCGACCAGACGCTGCCAGGCGCCGATGACTTCAGGGTCGCGGCCGCCGTGCGGGTTGGCGGCCAGTACGTCGCGTGCGGCCAGTACCTGGTCGGCCCAGGTCTGGCCGGGGTAGAGGACGCGGGCCCGTTTGCGGAGCCGCGCCTTGTTGTCGGCGAACACGGCCTGCAGGTACGACGTACCGCTCTTCGGCAGCCCTACGTGCAGGAAGACCTTGTTCGCCACCGGGTCACAGCACCTTGGCGTACCGGGTCAGGAGCTCCTCCAGGCGCTTCTCGTCGCGCTGGGCGACCGGCACCAGCAGCTCCTGTACGACGTCGGTGAGCTCGGCCAGGCGCACGTTGAGCTGGCGGTTCTCCTGCACCTCCGCCTCGAGGTCGCTCACCCGTTTCGTCAGGCGCGCCACCTTCACCTCGAGGGAGTTGGCGTGCGGTGCGTCGCGATGCTTGGCGACCCAGGCGGACACCTCGGCCCGGGACAGCCGTGCGATGTCGGCTGCGCGGTCACGGAAACTCTTGTCGGACATCACCACTCCAGAACCAGTCGGCAGACGTGAGGACTCTTGTCGGGCGGGCCGTCGAACGTGCCCTGCTCGCGGAAGGAGACGGTTGCCCCGGCGGCGAGCGCCTCGGACACCACGTCGTCGGGATCCAACGGCTGCTGCCCGCTCGGCCCGGCGAGCTTCTTCGGGTCGTTGTCGGACGTGTGGAACTCCAGGTAGCACCGCCCGCCGCCCCTGACCAGCGTGCGCGTCATCCGCCACAAGTTGTCGCGGCCGTGCGGACGCAGGTCGTCGAGGAGATGACGGGAGTACACGATCCTCGGGCCGGGGCGACGCGCCAACAGTGCAGTCTCGGCGAGGCTCGCTCGAACCGAGTAGAGGTTGAGCAGCAGGGGCTCGAAGGGCGTTCCCTTCTCGGCCGCCTTCTTCCTGACCTTCTTGAGGACGCCGTAGACGAAGTCGACCCCCGTGACGGAGTAGCCCTTGTCGGCGAAGTAGAGCGCGTCCTGCCCGAGGCCGCACCCGAGGTCGACGAGCTCGCCCGGCGTCTCCCGTTCGGCCACCCACTGGGCGAAGGCGCTGGGGTGTCGCGGGATGCGGGCGTTGGCACCGGAGTAGTACGTGATCCAACTGTCGCGACGGGCGCGCAGCCCGCCGAGCCAGCCGTTGATGCGGCGTTTGGTCGTCTTCGGTGAGTGGTACTCGAACGACGGGTCGGGCACCCGCCAGTGCCGGCCGTACGCCGCCCGGAGGAGGACCTCCGGTTTGGCCGGGGCGGGCATCGTGCGCCCCTCGAACTCGATTTCGCGGAGGGGCACCACCGCAGATCGGTCGGCCTTGGTGCGGATGTCGTGCACCTGGTGCAGGTGCCCGTTGACGATGAAGCACGAGAACACGTCGAGGTTGCGGGAGCTGCCGTCGGCCTGCGGCAGGAAGAGGGCGACGAAGGCGCCGTTCTGCCGCACGATCCGCCAGGGCCTCGTGCGTAGCACCCGCTCCACCCGCATGGACTCGCGGATCACGTCGACCGGGTTGGTGTACGCACTCAGGTATCCGAGGTCGATGTCGTTGTCGTGCCCGATCAGGCGTCCGTTGCGTACCGCCCCCAGCAGCGTTCCGTAGCTGATGAACGCCGGCAGGCCGCACTCGTCGCGGAGAAGCGCGAGCACCTCCTCGACCTGGTCGAGATATCCCTCGATGGCGGCGCGGTCGGTCGACTCGAAGGGCCGGTTGAAGCGGCCGTGCTTCGTGACGGCGACACGCAGCCCGTTCTCGTCGAGGATCGACACGCGTCCGGCGCCGGACCCGAAGGTCGCCTCGGTCGCGGCGACGATCCGGCCCGTCACGTGGTCGCGCATCTCGAGCAGCGTCGTGCCCTCGAGGCGGGGTCGGATGGGCTCGGGCCACGGAGCATGCCGGTACCCGTCTCGGCGGCGCCGGTAGTCCGGCGCCGAGATGGACCAGACCCGCTGGCCGTCGAAGAGGACGTCGAAGACGGAGTTCTGGTCGAGCCGGAAGCGCAGCTCCTCGTCGTCGACCACCAGCGAAGGGCGCGCGTCCGGGGACGGTCCGTTCGAGTCGGTCAACAACATGTCCTTTCGGGGCAGCACGGCGCACGACGGTCGTCGCCACCGGCCGCACCACAGGCTAGCAGCGCCCACCTGGCCGGCCCCGCTCGCTCGGAGCCGCGTCTGACGTGGCGTCTCGCCAGTACGCCGCGCGCTAGTCTTAGCGCGGCGTACGGCGGGGCGGTCCGGTGTGCCACCGGCGTGAGGCGGCGTGAGGCGGCGCGAAGGAAGGGACGGACACGCGATGATCGGGCTCGTGCTGGCTGCGGGAGCAGGCCGGCGGCTGCGGCCGTACACCGACACCCTGCCGAAGGCACTGTTGCCGGTGAACGGCGACGGCACCATCCTCGACATCGCCCTTGCCAACCTCGCAGCGGTCGACCTGCGGGAGATCGTCGTCGTCGTGGGCTTCGCCGCGGCTGAGGTGGAGAGCCGGCGAGCGGCCCTGGAGCGTCGCCACGGAGTGTCGCTGCACCTGGTCCACAACGAGAAGGCCGAGATCTGGAACAACGCGTACTCCTTGTGGACGGCGCGAGAGCAGATGGCCGACGGCGCGCTCGTCGTCAACGGCGACACCGTGCATCCGGTGTCCGTCGAGGAGGTCCTGCTGTCCTCGCGCGGACCGGGCGTACTGCTCGCCGTGGACACCGACAAGCGGCTCGGCGCCGAGGAGATGAAGGTCGTTGCCGGTGCCGACGGGGTGGTCCGCTCCATCACCAAGCTGATGGACCCGGCCGAGGCCTACGGCGAGTACATCGGCGCGAGCCTGATCGAGCCCGAGGCCGCCGCTCCGCTGGCCGACGCGCTGGAGGCCACCTGGCGGCGCGATCCCGACCTGTACTACGAGGACGGCTACCAGGAGCTGGTCGACCGCGGGCACGTCGTCGCCACGGCGCCGATCGGTGACGGGGTGGCCTGGGTCGAGGTGGACAACCACGACGACCTGGTCCGGGCTCGGGAGATCGCGTGCCGCTACTAGCCCGGATGTTGGCCAGCCCTCTCTTCGTCGACATCCGCCGGGGCGCCGTCGACCGGCTGGCCGAGCTGCTCACGGAGCGCAGGATCTCGGCGGACGGCGACGTCATGGTGGCGGTTGGCGCCGGCCAGGGTCAGGAGATCTGGGACCGGCTGAGCCCGGCGCTGCCCAAGGCGCACGTGTTCACGGTGATGGACGCCACTCTCACCTCCGCAGCCGACCTGCAGCGGGCGCTGGGACAGGGCTCCTTCGACGCGGTGGTCGGCATCGGGGGCGGCAAGACCATCGACGTGGCCAAGTACGCCGCCACACTCGCGGCGCTGCCGATGGTGGCCGTGGCCACCAACCTCGCCCACGACGGCCTGTGCTCGCCGGTCGCGACCCTCGAGTACCCGCACGGCCGCGGGTCGTTCGGGGTGTCCATGCCGCTGGCGGTCGTGGTCGACCTCGACTACGTGAGCGCAGCCCCGCCCCGCATGGTGAGCGCCGGTATCGGTGACGCCGTCAGCAACCTCTCGGCCATCGAGGACTGGAACCTGGCACACCGCGAGCGCGGGGAACCCGTCGACGGGCTCGCCGTGACCTTCGCCCGTACCGCGGCCGAGGCCCTGCTGCACCGCAGCGACGGCATCCAGGACGACGACTTCCTCATCGCGCTGGCCGAGGCACTCGTGCTGTCCGGCATGGCGATGTCCGTGGCGGGCACGTCTCGCCCGTGCAGCGGCGCGTGCCACGAGATGATCTACGCGATCAACGCCTTGTGGCCCGACGTCTCCAACCACGGCGAGCTGGCCGGCCTCGGTGCACTGTTCGCGTACTTCCTGCGCGAGGACGACGTACGGTTCGGCCAGATCGAGCGCTGCCTGCGCCACCACGGCCTGCCGAGGCAGCCGGCCGACATCGGGTTGACCGAGGACCAGTTCGTGGAGGCCGTGATGCTGTCGCCGTCGATGCGGCCGGACCGCTACACGATCCTCGAGCACCTCGACCTCGACGAGGCGGCCACGAGATCGCGCGTCGCGGCGTTCGTCGCCTCGCTGAGCTGAGCACCGCGACGGCGCCGGCCGGCCGGCGACCCCGATGCGGGCGGGCTCAACGAGCCCGCGGCGGCGTGAACTCCGGGCGACGGTAGGGGGCGTTGGCCAGGGCGTGCCTCAGGGCGTGGTACGCCGGCTTGGCCTCCATCCGGCGGTTGAACGGGAGCGCCCGGCGCGGCAGGCCGTCCGCGCGCGGGAAGTCCTCGGTCAGCTGGGTGTAGCGGTCGGAGAGACCGAAGGTGGTGACGGACTTGACCGCCTTCACCTGGAGCATGACGTCGTAGTAGCGCCGGTAGACGTCCGCGACACCGCGATCGCGGATACGGGGGTTGGGTGGCAGGCCGTCGTCGGTCACGTCTGACTCGGTGACGTGGATGTTCAGGCCGCGGTCGGCGATCTCGTGCAGGAACTTGAGGTAGTGGCGAGCGTGGAAGCGCTCCTTGAAATGCGGCGCCAGGAGGTGAGCCTGGATGCCGACCCCGGTCACCGGCACGTTGTCGTGCAGCAGCTTGTCGACCACCTGGAGGAACGCGCGCTGGCGAGGTGCAGCCTTGTCGCCGTACTTGTCGATGGTCTCGAACCCGAACTCGTTGATCAGCAGGTCGGCGTGCGGGTCCTCCTGGCGCGCGATGTGGAACGACTCGGCGAGGTAGCTGGGGCCGATGGTCTGGTACCACGGGTAGTCGGTGCGCATGCCGTGCTTGCCCTCGGGGTCCGTGACCTCGTTCGCGACGATCCAGGCGGCCATCCTGCCCCGGTAACGGTGCACCGCCCGCCGCACGATGCCGTACAGCAGCCGCTCCGCGTGCCGGCGCTTCAGGCCCCAGATGATGCTGTAGCTGTAGTTCGGGCCCCAGCCGTTGCCGAACCCGTCGTCCCAGACCAGTCCGGGGGCGCCCATGACGAGCATCCCGTTGCGTTCGGCGAGCTTGACCATGCGGTCGGCGGGGTGGAAGTTCAGTGGCGACGACGGCTTGGGCTTGAGTCGGTACCACAGCAGGTCGTCCTGCATCGTGAGCATGGCTGCCTGTTGCTTGAACAGGTGCTTGTACCGAGGGTCGAGCTGCCAGGTGGAGATGGACGCGCCGAAGACGATCCCGTTGTTCCAGGCCGCGCGCCACAACGGGCGGTCGTGCTCGTCGCCCAGCTTCGGCGCGTGCCCGGTGGCGGTCGAGGACCTGGCCCCGAGCGCGGTCTCCCCGCTCAGGAGCCCTGTCGCGGCGGCTCCCGCCATCCCGGCCGCGCCCAGCAGTACCGACCGTCGTGCAACGGCGTTGTCGAGGCTCATTTCCGTCGGCTCCTTGCCCTGGCGGACCCTCTCGGAGACCGCCCACCGGTCGTCTGCACCGCGCAAAACGATTGGCTTCGAGCGTATTGCCTTCGGCTCGTACGCGGCAAGAGTTCGCCAACTTGGTTGACTCTGCGTGCTCGGTCCGCGACGCGATCGCCTGTCGACGCCGTCGGCCGAATGCGGCGAGATCGACTAGGGTTTTCTGGCTGTCACCCCGCCCGGCTGGAGCCGGCCCTTCACTTCTTCGAGGACTACCGATGAGCGATCTCGTTCCGACCCGTGACGACAAGTTCTCCTTCGGGCTGTGGACGGTGGGATGGCCCGCACGTGACCCGTTCGGAGACGCCACCCGTGGGCCGCTGGACCCGATCGACGCTGTACACCGGCTGTCCGACCTGGGCGCGTACGGCGTCAGCTTCCACGACGACGACCTGATCCCGTTCGGCAGCGCCGACAGCGACCGGGACACCGTCATCAAGCGGTTCAAGGCCGCGCTCGACGAGACCGGCCTGGTCGTGCCCATGGTCACGACGAACCTGTTCACGCACCCGGTGTTCAAGGACGGCGCCTTCACCAGCAACGACCGCCGGGTGCGCCGCTACGCGCTGCGCAAGGTGATGCGCAACCTCGACCTGGCGGCCGAGCTCGGCGCGGGCACTTACGTGTTCTGGGGCGGGCGCGAGGGTGCCGAGATCGACTCGGCGAAGGACATCCAGGCCGCGCTCGACCGCTACCGCGAGGGCATCGACCTGCTGGCGCAGTACGTCATCGACCAGGGCTACGGCATCCGTTTCGCCATCGAGCCCAAGCCGAACGAGCCGCGCGGCGACATCTTGCTGCCCACGGTCGGACACGCCCTCGCCTTCGTGTCCAGCCTCGAGCACCCCGACATGGTCGGCGTGAACCCCGAGGTCGGACACGAGCAGATGTCGAACCTCAACTTCGTGCACGCCATTTCGCAGGCGCTGTGGCAGGGCAAGCTGTTCCACATCGACCTGAACGGCCAGCACGGGCCCAAGTTCGACCAGGACCTGGTCTTCGGCCACGGCGATCTGATCAGCGCCTTCGGGCTGGTCGACCTGCTGGAGCACGGCAGCCCGGGCGGCGGGCCGGGTTACGACGGACCGCGGCACTTCGACTACAAGCCGCTGCGGACGGAGGACGCCGACGGCGTGTGGGACTCCGCTGCAGCCAACATGCGCACGTACCTGCTGCTCAAGGAGCGGGCGGCCGCGTTCCGGGCCGACCCGGAGGTACAGCAGGCGATGGAGGTGTCCGGCGTGAAGGAGCTTTCGACTCCGACACTGGGTGCGGGCGAGTCGTATGCCGACCTGCTCGCCGACCGGTCGGCGTTCGAGGACTTCGACCCCGACGCGGTGGGCTCACGCGGGTACGGCTTCGGTCGGCTCGACCAGCTGGCCATCGAGCACCTCACCGGAGCCCGCTGACCCGGCTCCCGCCGGGGAAGCCAGGTAATTCCCCCCGAGGAGTCAGGTAACTCCTCGGGGGAGGGTGGCGCGGCGGGGGATGGTGAGCCCGGGAGGTCCGCTCGACCACGCCAGGTCGCGCAGGTCCGGGACGACGACGTCGGCGCCGGTCCCGACGGCCTGCGAGCCCACGCCCACGACGCCGCCGGCGCCGGCCCGCTGACCGGACTCGACACCGCTCGGGCTGTCCTCGACCACGATGGCGTCGCCCGGGCGGACGCCGAGGGCCGCCGCGGCCGCCAGGTACGGGTCCGGCGCGGGTTTTCCCCGTTCCACGTCGTCGGCGGCGATGAAGACGTCGGGCGCTTCGATCCCGGCCGCCTCCAGCCGCGCCCGCGCCAGTGCCGCCTTCCCGGACGTCACGAGGGCCCAGGCGCCGTGCGGGATGGAACCGACCAGCTCGCGCGCCCCGGCGATCGCCGTGACGGACGCGGCGTCCTCCAGCTCGTACTCGTCGATGGCCGCCACGGCCTCGGCCCGGCGAGGCGGCTCGATGAGCAGGGCGACGGTGTCGGCGCTCCTGCGGCCGTGGATCATGCCCGCCACCTCGTCGGCGTCGAGCCCGTACCGGTTCGACCAGCGCAGCCAGGCCCTGTCCACGCTGGCCAGTGAGTCCACCAGAACCCCGTCGCAGTCGAAGAGCACGGCGACACCAGACATGAACAGGGAGCCGTCGCCCGTACCCTCGGCGGTCACCGGGCGGCCCGCTTGCGGGGTCTCGGGCAGGGCTGCGGTCGGGCTA
>JAWWPH010000106.1:0-4768 GCA_033850875.1 Nocardioidaceae bacterium
CTGGGCCTGCATCCCGTCGAAGTCCCTGCTCCGGCCCGGCGAGGCGGTTCACGGGGCGCGCGAAGCGGCCGCGCACGCCGAGGTCGACGTCGAGGCGGCGCTGGCATGGCGCGACTTTATGGTTTCCGACTACTCCGACGCAGGACAGGAGCGTTGGCTCGTCCAACAAGGCATCGACCTGCTGCGCGGCAGCGGCCGGCTCGCCGGACCCGGCGTGGTCGAAGTCGACGGTGTTCGCCACACCGCCGATCACGTCGTGCTGGCGAACGGCGCCGAGCCGGTGGTGCCGCCGGTACCCGGCCTGCGCGAGCTCGACGGCGTCTGGACCAACCGCGAGGCGACCGGCATGAAAGCGGTGCCACGCCGACTCCTCATCCTGGGCGGCGGTGCCGTGGGGGTCGAGATGGCCCAGGTGGTACGCCGGCTCGGCGGGGAGGTCGCGATCGCCGACGTGGCCGAGCACCGCCTCACGCGGGAGCCGGCACCTCTTGGCGAGGCCGTCGCCGAGGTCCTCCGCCGCGAGGGGATCGAGCTCCTGCTGCCGGCGACGGTGACGGGTGCGCGGCGCGACGCCGCGGAGTACGTGCTGGAGCTCGACGGGGGCCGGGAGCTGCGCGGTGACCGGCTGCTCGTGGCGACGGGCCGCCGGCCGCGGGTACACGATGTGGGCCTGGAGACCGTTGGCGTCGACCCGGACCCACGCGGAGTTCCGGTCGACGCGTACCTACGCGTCGCAGAGGGGGTGTGGGCCATCGGAGACGTCAACGGACTCTGGCCGCTGACCCACGTCGGCAAGTACCAGGGCGAGGTGGTCGCGGCGAACATCCTCGGGGAGCAGCGGACGGCGAACTACGAGGCCGTCCCCCGGGTGACGTACACGGACCCGCAAGCGGCGGCCGTGGGCGGCCAGGCGGACCGCTTCAGCGCCACCATGCGGTTGTCCGAGGTCGCGAAGACCGCAACCTACACGCACGCGTACGCCGACGACCCCGGTTTCCTGACGCTGCTCAGCGACGGCGAGCGGCTGACCGGCGCCTACGCCCTGGGCCCGGAGGCAGGTGAGTGGCTGCAGCAGGCCACGCTCGCGATTCGAGCCCGGGTTCCGCTCGACGTCCTCAGGGACACTATCCAGCCCTTCCCGGCCTTCTCGGAGATCTACGTCGGCGCGCTCAAGGCACTCCACGCCGAGATCGCGGGCACGCGAGGTCACCAGATGGTCGACGCCGAGCTGACGGAGGGACGACGGTGAGCGCCAGCACAGTCGTCCAGCGGGCCACGCGCGAGCCACAGCTGCTCGGGCAGACCGTCGTCGTCATCGGCGGTAGCGCCGGCATCGGGCTGGAGACGGCGAGGCGCGCCCGCAGCGAGGGAGCCGACGTGATCTTGACCGGCCGTGATCCCGACCGGCTGGGAGAGGCTGCAGAGGACCTCGGCGCGCTGAGCACGGCGACGTTCGATGCCCACGACGCGGCTGCCCTCGAGCGCTTCTTCGAGCAGCTGGAGTCGATCGACCACGTGCTGGTGACCGCCGGACGCCCGTACTATGCGCCGCTGGCCGACATGGACTTCGACGAGGCGCGCCGCTCGCTCGAAGGACATCCGTTGCTGATGCTGCGCGTCGCCCGGCAAGCGGTCGGCAGGGTCCGTGCCGGAGGCACTCTCCTCTTCGTCGGCGGCACTGGAGCTCGACGTCCACGGCTCGGGCTGTCGGTCATCTCAGCGGTCACCGCGGCACTTCCCGCCCTGACGGCCAACCTCGCCCTCGAGATCGCGCCCATCCGGGTCAACCTGATCGCGGCCGGCTTCGTCGACACGCCGCTGTCGGCGTCGCTCCTCGGCGACCAGCTCGACGAACGCCGCAACGAGCTCCGCACCACGCTGCCCATCGGGCGCGTCGTGGGGCCCGACGACGTCGCGGCGCTGGCGGTCCACCTCATGACCAACACGGCGCTCACCGGGGCGACGTACGACATCGACGGCGGGCAGCAGCTCGTACCCGGCTGAACTGGGCGGCGTGTGCGCCGCGCCATGAAAGGGCACCCATGCGCTCCGACATCACCCCCGGCGGCACGTTCCCGGACTACGAGCTGCCCGACCACACGAACGTCACCCGCACCCTGAGTGAGCTGCAAGGCGATGATCCCCTCATCCTCACCCTCGCGCGCGGCCACTACTGCCCCAAGGAGCACCAACAGCACCTCGAGCTCGCCGCCGCCTATCCCAAGATCGCCGTGGCGTACACCCAGGTCGTCACGGTCGCGACGGACGACCACCACACGCTGCAGGAGTTCCGCGCCTCGGTGGGGGCACAGTGGACCTTTCTGTCCGATCCCGGGCGAACCGTCCAGAAGGATCTGGACATCCAGGAGTACACGGATCCTCGCAACGACCCGATGATCCCGCATACGCTCGTCCTCAAGCCCGGGCTCGTCATTCACAGTGTCTACAACGGGTACTGGTTCTGGGGGCGTCCATCGGTCACCGACCTGTGGCACGACCTCCGCACGGTGACACGCGAGATCCGCCCCGACTGGGATCTCAGCGCACCGGGCTTGCGTGCCGCCTGGGACGCGGGAGACCACTCCCCCTTCCACGGCTGGGACAGGTCGACCGGCGCGCGGCCCATCACGGCGCCGTGACCCACCCAGGTCGAGGCCACCGCCCGAGGCCGCCGGCCGGCTGCCCCGCACACGTGGCCGCCGGAAGGGTTACCGACTAGCCGCGACCGGCGGATCGGTGTCGTCGTAGATGCGCGCGGCAGCGAGCTTGCCACTCTCACCCCGGACGTAGGCGGCGACGCCTGCCTGCGGGGGCAGCCGTGTCGTGCCCCACCGCACGACGTTGTACTCCAGCGCACACGCACGCCCGTCGTCGATGACGGTGCAGTGCTCGAGGGGGATCCCGCCGCCGTTCGAGAACGACTCCTCGTAGAACGCGCGCAGGCCGGCTGTCCCCCTGTGGATGTACCGACCGCCCGCCGGCTCACGGACGTAACCGTCGGCCTGGAACGCCGCGAGGATCGCCTCGACGTCGCCGGCGGCCAGGGCGCGCTGGTAGTCGGCCACGACTCCTGGAAGACGCAGCTCCGGGTCGGGCTGGCGCACCGGTGGGCGGTTCGCGTGACGGCCGGTCAGGGCCCAGCCGCTGAAGTAGATGCGCAGCTCCTCGATGCGTCCGTCGGGCACGCGGTCGGCGACGATCGCGACGGGGAGCTCGAAGGGGCCCGCGTCACCGTCGAGCTGCAGGACCACCTCCTCGAAGCCGCGGCGCTCGAGTATGACGTGCTCGACGTCGACGACTCGGGCGTTGTGCTGGGCGAGCCAGTCGTTCGTCTCGGTCATGAACGCCTCGAACGCCCGCAGGCCCCTGACGCGTCCACGCACGGGGTCGTACACCTCCGGCTCTCCCCAGAACGACTCGATCAGAGCGTTGGGGTCGCCGGCCATCAGACCGTCGAAGTAGGGGACGGCCACCAGGCTGTCCCGCCTGCGCTTGTCCAGCACCTTTTGCAGCACCGGCGCGGTGAACAGCTCGGGCACCCACGGCACACCACCAGCGTCCCACACGGCCCGGGCGCACCGGAACGACACGGGCCGGAGATTTCGGTTCCAACGGGCCGAGCCCGCGGGATATGTTGGCGGGATGACCACGACTCGAGATGACACCCAAGCCGCTGAGCTGACAGCCGACGACCTCTCTCGCTTCAGCTCGCACTTCACCAGCAAGCCCGAGCTCAAGCGGATGCAGAACGCCGTCGTACGCGTCGGCATCGCGGAGGTAGCCCTCAACCACGAGGTGGTGACCTCGATGTCGCACTCCGTGTCCCACCGCCTCGACGACTGGAAGGTCACCAACCAGAAGAACTCCGGGCGCTGCTGGCTCTTCGCGGGGCTCAACCTGCTGCGGTCGGGCACGCGCAAGAGGCTCGGCGTGAAGGACTTCGAGTTCTCCCAGAACCACGCCATGTACTACGACAAGCTCGAGCGGGCGAACTTCTTCCTCGAGTCGGTCCTCACCACAGCCGACCGCGACGCGGACGACCGGCTGGTCGCGTTCCTTCTCGCGAACGCCCTGGACGACGGCGGCCAGTGGGACATGATCGTGAGCGTCTTCACCAAGCACGGCGTGGTACCGAAGTCCGTCATGCCGGAGACCCAGTCGTCGTCCGACACTCGGCGGATGAACACGGCCCTGAAGTCCCTCGCTCGCCACGGAGCGGTGCGGCTGCGGGGGCTCGTCGCCAAGGGCTCGGACGCTGCCGAGCTGCAGGCGGCCAAGCGCGAGATCCTCGCAGACGTCCACTCGGTCCTGAGCGTTCACCTCGGCACGCCCCCGGCGTCGTTCGACTGGCAGTGGACCGACGACGACAAGGTGTTCCACCGCGACGGCGAGCTGACTCCGCAGGAGTTCTACGCGAAGTACGTCACGCTCGACCTCGACGACTACGTCTGCCTGGTGGACGATCCCCGTGCCGAGCACCGCAAGGGCGAGACGCTGACTGTCGAGCACCTCGGCAACGTCGTCGGGGGCCGGCCGGTCCACTACCTGAACGTCGACATCGAGCTTGCCAAGACTCTCGCGATGGAGACGATCGTCGACGGGGAGCCGGTGTGGTTCGGGTGCGACGTGGCCCCGCAGATGCAGAACCAGCTCGGGATCTGGCACAGCCAGCTGTATGACATCGCGGGCGTCTACGGCACGGACTTCAGCCTCGACAAGGAGGACCGGGTCCGTTACCAGGACTCCGCCATGACGCACGCCATGCTCC
>JAWWPH010000108.1:0-4011 GCA_033850875.1 Nocardioidaceae bacterium
AGGGTCGGGGCCGTGGTGCGGCGGCCGGAGCCCAGCGGCGAGACACCCGCCGTGTACGTCATCCGGATCCGTCCCAAGGTGACGTCACCGGCCTGGAGTACCTCGTCGACAGCCTTGCGTACGAGCGGCTCGTCCGGCTCGGGTAGACCCAGCCCGACCGCCGACCTTTGCAGCCGCTGGAGGTGGCGCGTGAGCGCGAACGGCACGTTGTCGACGACCTTGATGGCCTCGAACACTCCGTCGCCCACGGTGAGGCCGTGGTCGAGGACGCTGATCGCAGGAGAGTCGGGCTCGACGAAAGAGCCGTTGCACCAGGCATGCATCGCTCCACCCTAATCGCGTCGCCCCACGCCGCGGCGTCCTCGGACAGCACGACTGGTCACGAACCGGGCCAGAATTGGTCCCGTCGCGCGGATCGGCTAAGGTTTCCTCTCGCACAGGTCGCAGTCGGGAGGCTGCGGCGGGCATGCGGACGTAGCTCAGCTGGTAGAGCGCAACCTTGCCAAGGTTGAGGTCGCGAGTTCGAACCTCGTCGTCCGCTCGGAGACGGTCGCAGGCTTACCATCCATCGGTGGAGTGGCCGAGAGGCGAGGCAACGGACTGCAAATCCGTCCACGAGGGTTCAAATCCCTTCTCCACCTCGAAACGCGAGACCAGCAGAGGGCGATTAGCGCAGCGGTAGCGCGCTTCCCTGACACGGAAGAGGTCACTGGTTCGATCCCAGTATCGCCCACTTGCAAAGCCGCAGTTCAGACCCCCTTTTTCGGAAGCAAGGCGGGGTTCGCGCTATTTACGTGCGATGTCGATTCGGCGGGGTCTCGCTGCCTGCGCCAGAGTCACGCCCGAACCCGCGCTGAGGAGGCGACGCCACGACCACGACCGTCCGACAGTTCGTCACCACTGGGCCTGACGGCTCGGGCTCACCTACCAGGACGTCGAGGGTCGTTGCAGGATCGGGTTGACAAGCGCCAAGATTCACTGAAGAGCGGCGTTGCCAGTTGCGCCGTGCACTTGAGCGGCAGGAGTTTGGACATGCGAGTGATGGCGCGGATCTCGGGCCCCACTGAACGTGGGAACACGGCCATGACGGACGGCTCGAACGCGCGGCTGATTCAGGAACTGGTGGAGCGATGGAAGCCCGAGGCTGTGTACTTCGCGACCATCGACGGCCAACGCGGCGCTTACGTGGTGTTCGACCTGCAGCACCCCTCCGACATCCCCACGTTCTGCGAGCCGCTGTTCCAAGGGCTCGACGCAAAAGTCGACATCTTCCCGGTGATGACCCCTGAGGACCTACAGAGCGCCTTTGCAACCGCGCAGCAGTAGGACATAGTGCACAGGTAAGGCTCGAATAAGCGGGTCCGTTCCGCGGTCCCTATTCGAGATACCGGAGACCCGGCGAGACCGCGTACCTCAGGTATCCGCGCCAGCCGTCGAGGTCGCGTCGCCACGCGCGGAGCTCGTCGTCGTGCCAGGAGCCGTCACGCCGGACGGCCACAAGCTCGGGGGATTGACGCCCCGCAAGCCTCTGAGTAGAAACATGGTGAAGAGGCGCGAAACCAGTACGCCTTGCCACCAAGGAGTCGCACCATGTCCAAGCCGGTCTATCTCTTGGTGCTCGGAAAGGGCTATACGGAGGCCTGGTATCAACTCTCCAAGGAGGAGCAGGACACGCTCTGGGCCAAGGCGGAGGAGATAGACCGTCGAGCTGGTGGCGTCTGGAAGATTGCATGCAACTCACGCTGGGCGGATGAGGAGATTTTCGATTGGGCGGTGCTCGAATACCCCGACTTGGAGGCGTATCAGGCGAAGGTCACCGAGCTCGAAGACCTGCAATGGTGGCGGTACTTCGAAGCGAAGACAATTCTGGGGACGTTGATGGAGGACGATTGACAGGGTGGCGCAGCTCGCCGCCGTGCCAGGAGCGGTCACGCCGGACGACAACGAGCTTCGGCGGGTCGACGGGGCGCATACGTGAGAGCTCCCCTCCTCGAGAGATTGATTAGTCCCACGGGAACGGTTTGTGCTGACCTCCCGCTTCGGGGCCGGTTATAGCCCTTCTAGATCGGCCTGGTCCCGAGCTACCTGTAAGAGGGCGGGGTTGTCGGCGCTCCACCGTTCGATCGAGTAGATCGAGAACCGGCTGGCGACACCACGCTCTTCTTCGCATCCCGTGCAGTCGTCGATGACCGCTGGTCGAGGTGACATCCGGATCATGTCTGCATGGTGGCGGCAGGCGGCGAGCAGGACATGATGTTGCTCAGGGCATACCAGTCGGACGAGGTGGGTGGCGTATCTGCCGCAGGCGACCTGGCGGCGCGGATCGCCCCATGCCTGGCAGTGTCGGAAGCCCAAAGATCGCATTGACGTACAGTGACTGACCAAAGCCGTAGCGTCAAATCATCAATCCTCGCAGGCGCCCGGTCCTCGCGCGAACACGGCTGGCCCAGGGGCGTGGGCTGCCCTCATGCAGGAACGTCGCGTGGGCTTAGACGACGCCCTCACCGGAGAATTCACACGATCCCTCCTCCACCCTGTGGACGATCTCGCCTGTCAAGGGACTGACAATCAGCCGGTCGCATTGATGCGGCGGCGGCCCAGCCTCCACCTGGCTTCGGCGAGCCACAGGTTTTATGCCGGGGCGGCCGGTCATCAGATAGACACGAGAAAGCACCATGCCGTCGATGTTCATTCCCCCAGCGGCAAAGCCCGTGTCGAGCCCCGCTCCGCATCCCCGTCCCTGGCGGGCGATGGTGCTGTAGCCCGAATACCGTGGGACTGAAAGCGTCGGAGGTCTGTCGAAGGTGTCAGAACGGTCGTCCAACGCCGCGGCGACGGGCAGGCCAGGGACTGGTGGTGCCCCGGCGACTGCGCTCCTCAGGTCATGTCCGCCGCGGCAGCCGGACAGAGCTGCACTAGGACCATGTCTTACCGCTGAGGCCGCCTGCCCAGCGCCCAGGTCGCCTGGCATCAGACCGGTCACTCGTCCTCGGTCATCACCGTACGGTCATCGCTGGAGGCGTGGCGGTCGTCGCGAGAGTGGCTACGGTCGCTGCTCGCGGCCCTTCGAGCTTGACCAGGCGACTGGCGTGGCTCGTTCGTACGGTGCTCATACATGGCGTCAGCGAGGTCGCGGTGACCGGCTGCGATGTCACGGCTTGTTGCCCGATCGTCGCGCTCTTCTGCCGCGGCCAAAAGGGCGGCGACCTGTCGTTCCCGACTAGCCAGCGCGTCCTCGTGCTCATCGGCCAGCGCGTCCCGCTTCGCACTCAATTCGTCCCGCTGATCCGCGAACGCCTCGCGCCGATCCGCTGCGGCATCGCGGCGACCCCGAGATTCATCCGCCGATCCCTGCTCAGTCATGGCGCCCCTTCGGATACAAGTGACCTATCCAGTGTCATAGCAGGCGCCTGGCATGTCGAGAGGTCCTGCCGAGCCGACCTTCCCGAGTAGCTGCCGAGGTGGAACGCGCGCGGGCGCGACTGATCCGCCGCGACGGGCGGCGCCTACGGCAGCCGCCTGTGGAGCGACACAGAGCGTCGGTGAGATGCGATCAGTCACACAGCCTGAGCGCGGGCGTCCAGAGAACCGTCGATGCAGCCCAACCATCCGAAGGAACGACGCCGGCAGGACACCTCGCCCATCCTGGGTAGTCGCGTCGTGGCAAAAGGACTCAGCTTGCAACAGCTCGCACAGGCGGAGCTTCGGCGGCCTTTGGGGAGCCTCGGGACCGTCCGGTGACGACAAGGCTTTCGAGGTGAATGACGTTGGTCAACTCGATGACCTCCGCACCCTAATCACATAACTTCATCTGCGCGCACAGGGTGGTTGTTGTGTCTGAGCAACCTGATCGCGTTGACGGCGGCGAGGTTGCCGCGAGGCGACCCCGACGCCGAGGGTCTTGGATTCAGCGACCGAGGCCGGCCTTGTCCACTTGACGGTGGAAGTGCATGCCCGCCAGCCCGCCGAGTATGGCAGCCACGAGGCTGGCGACCGCAACGACGAGTAGGG
>JAWWPH010000111.1:0-5007 GCA_033850875.1 Nocardioidaceae bacterium
ATGAAGCGGCTGGTCGACCTCAACCACGCGCAGAACATCAAGAGCGCCAAGCGCATGGTCGAGCGCAGCCGTCCGGTCGTGTGGGACGTCCTCGAGGAGGTCATCACCGAGCACCCGGTGCTGCTCAACCGGGCACCGACGCTGCACCGGCTGGGCATCCAGGCCTTCGAGCCGCAGCTGATCGAGGGCAAGGCCATCCAGATCCACCCGCTCGTGTGCTCGGCGTTCAACGCCGACTTCGACGGTGACCAGATGGCCGTGCACCTGCCGCTGTCCGCGGAGGCGCAGGCCGAGGCCCGCATCCTGATGCTGTCGACCAACAACATCTTGAAGCCGGCCGACGGCCGCCCCGTCACGATGCCGACGCAGGACATGATCATCGGCATCTACTTCCTCACCCTCGACCGTGACGGTCACGTCGGTGAGGGCCGCTCGTTCGCGTCCGTGTCCGAGGCGCTGATGGCGCTCGACCGCGGCGACATCGCGCTGCAGAGCAAGATCCGGATCCGGTTCGACGACGTCGTCCCGCCGGAGGGGTACCAGACCCCCGAGGGTTGGGAGCCCGGTCAGCCGCTCACCTTGGAGACGTCGCTCGGGCGGGCGATCTTCAACGAGGCGCTGCCGTGGAACTACGCCTACGTCAACGCCGAGGTCGGCAAGAAGCAGCTCGGGGTGATCGTCAACGACCTCGCCGAGCGGTACACCAAGGTCGAGGTCGCCACGGCTCTCGACGCGCTCAAGGATGTCGGGTTCTACTGGGCCACCCGGTCCGGTGTCACGATCTCCATCGAGGACGTCGTCACGCCGAGCGAGAAGCCCGAGATCATGGCTCGCTACGAGGCGCAGGCCGCGAAGGTCCAGCAGCAGTACGAGCGCGGCCTGATCACCGACGAGGAGCGCCGCCAGGAGCTCATCGAGATCTGGAACTCGGCGACGATCGACGTGGCGAAGGCCATGGAGGCGACGTTCGAGAAGACCAACCCGATCTACATGATCGTGAACTCCGGTGCTCGCGGGAACATGACGCAGGTCCGGCAGATCGCGGGCATGCGAGGTCTGGTGGCCAACCCGAAGGGCGAGATCATCCCGCGGCCGATCAAGGCCAACTTCCGCGAGGGACTCTCGGTGCTCGAGTACTTCATCTCGACGCACGGCGCCCGCAAGGGCCTGGCCGACACCGCGCTGCGGACGGCCGACTCCGGGTACCTCACCCGGCGTCTGGTCGACGTGTCGCAGGACGTCATCATCCGTGAGGACGACTGCGGCACCGAGCGCGGCCTCAGCAAGGTGATCGGGGTCAGGCTCGACGACGGACGGGTGGTCAAGGACGAGTACGTCGAGACCTCGGCCTACGCGCGCAACCTGGCCGTCGACGTCGAGCACCCCGAGACCGGGGAGGTCCTGGCTCACGGCGGTGACGACATCGGCGACGTCATGATCAACCGGCTCGTCGAGGCGGGCATCCACGAGGTCAAGGTCCGTTCGGTCCTGACCTGTGACGCCAAGACCGGTACCTGCGCCAAGTGCTACGGCCGCTCGCTGGCGACCGGCAAGCTCGTGGACATCGGCGAGGCCGTCGGCATCATCGCGGCCCAGTCGATCGGCGAGCCCGGCACCCAGCTGACGATGCGTACCTTCCACACCGGCGGCGTCGCCTCGGCAGACGACATCACCGAGGGTCTGCCCCGCGTGGTCGAGCTCTTCGAGGCCCGCCAGCCCAAGGGCAAGGCTCCGATCTCGGAGTCGGCCGGCCGGGTGCGCGTCGAGGACACCGACAAGACCCGCAAGATCGTCGTCGTCCCCGACGACGGGTCGGAGGAGGTGGCCTACCCGGTCAGCAAGCGGACCCGGCTCCTCGTCGAGGACGGTACGCATGTCGAGGTCGGCCAGCAGATGACCGTCGGCAAGGCAGATCCCCAAGACGTCCTGCGGGTCCTCGGGCCTCGCAAGACCCAGGAGCACCTGGTCGACCAGGTGCAGGAGGTCTACCGGCGCCAGGCTGTCGCGATCCACGACAAGCACATCGAGATCATCATCCGGCAGATGCTTCGCCGGATCACGGTGATCGAGAGCGGTGACTCACTCCTGCTGCCGGGTGAGCTCGTCGAGCGCACCCGGTTCGAGACCGAGAACCGTCGGGTCGTCGCCGAGAGCGGCACCCCCGCCTCGGGTCGTCCGGTGCTGATGGGCATCACCAAGGCCTCGCTGGCGACGGAGTCGTGGCTGTCCGCGGCCTCCTTCCAGGAGACCACGAGGGTCCTCACCGACGCGGCCATCCACGGGAAGTCCGACTCGTTGCGCGGGCTCAAGGAGAACGTCATCTTGGGCAAGCTCATCCCTGCCGGTACCGGGCTGGAGCGCTACCGCAACATCAGGGTCGAGCCGACCGAGGAAGCGCGCGCACAGGCGTACTCGATCGACTACGACACCTACGAGTACGACTTCGGTCAGTCGGCCGGGCAGTCCGTGGCCCTGGACGACTTCGACTTCGGTTCCTACCGGAACTGAGGCCGAGCCTCGTACCACCGCGCACAGGGCGGTCACCTCGCACGAGGTGGCCGCCCTGTGCCGTACCCGGGGCGGCCTGGGGCAGGATGAGCCCATGACGACGAGCGATCGACGACGATGACTCCCGCCGAGTCGGCCGCCGCTGTCGAGAAGCGGTACACGGAGCTGTCCAACCGAGCCGAGCGACGGCTGTCGGGCGGTGGCCGGGACACCCCCGCGGACGAGCTGGGCAAGCTCGTCGACGAGGTCGGCGGCCTGGAAGACCCGCGCGCGTGGGACCGGTACGGCGAGTCCGGACCGGTCGAGCGACTCGAGCAGCAGATCTGCCGGCTGCTGGGCAAGCCCGCGGCCGCAATGTTCCCCAGCGGGATCATGGCTCAGCAGGCGGTGCTGCGGGTGCTGTGCGACGAGAGCGGGTCGCGGCGGGTGGCCCTGCCGGGCCTGTCGCATCTGCTCGTGCACGAACTGGACGGACCGCAGCTTCTGCACGGCTTCGGCTACGAGCGGCTAACCACCGGCGCGTCGGTGCCCGGCGTCTGCGATCTGGAGAAAATTCCGGGGAGGCTGGGTGCGGTGGTGCTCGAGCTCCCCCTTCGAGACGGCGGATATCTGCTGCCGTCGTGGGACGAGCTGGAGTCGTTCTCGCGGGCCTGCCGCGAGCGGGAGGTGCCGCTGCACTTCGACGGAGCCCGCATCTGGGAGTCGCAGCCCCACCTCGGACACGGGCTCGCGGAGATCGCCGAGCTGGCCGACACCGTGTACGTGTCGTTCTACAAGGGCCTCGGCGGGCTGGCCGGCGCCGCCGTCTGCGGTCCGGTCGACGTGGTCGCGGCCGCCCGGCGCTGGCGGACCCGACTCGGCGGGACGCTGTTCACCTTGATGCCGTACGCCCTTTCGGCTTTGCGCGGGCTGCGTGAGGAGCTGCCGAATGCACCGGCTTACCGGGCGCGAGCCCTTGAGCTCGCGGCCGCGCTGCCGTCGCGGGGCATCCGGGTGTTCCCCGAGCCGCCGCACACCAACGCCTTCCGGCTCTTCGCACCCGTACCGCACACGGAGCTCAACGAGCGGATCATCGCCTTCATGGAGCGTGAGCGCACGGCTTTGACGTCCCTTTGGCAGGCGGCGGACGTGCCGGGCTGGTCGTGGACGGAGTTCACCGTCGCGCACTCGACGCTCGACTGGCCGGTCGACGAGGCGGCCGAGCTCCTGGCCGGTGTCGTCGGAGGAGGATGAGCGCGCTCTAAGGTCTGGCACCCGCGCCGAGAGTGACGTAATCTTGATTACATGAATACATCGAATGACTCAGAGATCAAGGCGTGGTTCGCCGGCCGCCTCCCCAAGGAGTGGACCGCGCAGGCACCCACTATCACCATCGATCGTGAAGAGATCACCGTCACCATCCGGCTCGAGCCGGTCGACCTCGGTGCCGACGCCTCCGACGAGGCGAAGGCCGAGGCAGCCGCCGGCAGGATCGCCGGCTGGCGCGAGGACACCCGCGAGGCCAGGATGAGTGTGGCGAGCGAGGCCCAACGCCGCTTCGAGCGCAAGGTCTCCTGGGGAGCGAGCCTCGGCGACGACCGGGTCCTGTTCACACATCTCGCCCTGCCGGTGATGACTCGCCTGCGGCAGCCCCAGCGCCAGGTACTGGACACGCTGGTCGACGCCGGCGTGGCCCGGTCCCGCGCCGACGCGCTGCAGTGGTGCGTGAGACTGGTCGGCCAGCACAGCGAGGAGTGGCTCAACGACCTCCGCTCCGCCATGGAGAACGTGCAGGCCGTGCGTGAGCAAGGCCCAGCCGCCTGACCCCATCCCTTCCGCCCCTCCGCCGAGACGGCACCAGCGGCCCGGTTCTGCCGGCGCACCGATCGACGTCTCGGCGATGCCGCCCGGGCCTTGGCCGCTGCCGCGACGCGGATGAGGCCGAGGTGGGCCGGGACGTCACTCACTGCTGACGAGGCGCAGAGGGCCCCTCGCGCGCCGTTCTCGATGTGGCCCGACTGTGCCGCGCTGCTCATCCGGGCTTGCCGAAAATCGAGCCGACTCGTGGGCCGGGTACTGGAGCCGGCCCCTCCCAGAACTGCTTGCTTGCTCCAGCCGACACGGCGACTCCCGCCGACCGGACTTTCCGCCCGCTGGACGGGACATTCGTGCCCGCTGGACCGAGCATTCGTGCATGGTCGACGGGACCTACGTGGCGGTGGACCGAGCATTCGTGCCCGCTGGACCGAGCATTCGTGCCCGCTCGACGAGACATTCCTGCCCTCTCGACCGGACATTCGTGGCCTCTCGACCGGACATCTGTGACCTCTGGGCGGGGTGAGCCGAACTTCACGGTGAGGCACGATGGTCCGGTGGAGGACCTCAACGACCGGGCCAAGGCGGTCGCCACTGAGCTGCGCAGGTCAGGCGTGGCCGACGTCGACTCGTCGAGCCTCGCCCGGTCGCTGTACAGCAGCGACGCCTCGCTGTACCGGGTGCCTCCGGCTCTCGTCGTCCGGC
>JAWWPH010000125.1:0-3983 GCA_033850875.1 Nocardioidaceae bacterium
CCCTTGACGATCAAGGGGCCGTCCCAGAGGGAACGCAGCCACGACAGGTCGGCGATCCGCGCCGAGGGATCGAACATCTTGCCTGCGAGCTCGGCGACCGTGCCGTCGAAGCGACTGAGGGACGCGAACTCGAGTGGCTCGGTGGTCAGCAGGTCGTACCACCAGGCCGGGTGCAACGCACCCTCGGCGAGAGTCCGCATCGACACCGAGGGCGGGATGGTCAACCCGTTGCGCACGTCTCGCAGCCGGGTGCCGGGCACGGAGCTGTCGACGGTGAGCACGAGCGCTTCGTAGCCCGCCTCCTTGGCACGGACGACGAAGTCGTGGCTCGCCGCCCGGTCCCGCCACAGGTACAGCTGGAACCACCTACGGCAGTCGGGCGCCGCGGCGGCAAGCCGCTCGATGGAGGTCGTACCCATCGTGGACAACGCGTAAGGGATGCCGACCCGTGCCGCCACCCGGGCCACGGCGGGTTCCCCCTCGGTGTGCATCAGCCGGGTGAAACCGGTCGGCGCGAACACCAGCGGGAGAGCCGCCGTGCTGCCGAGAATCGTCGTCGACGTGTCCACGGCTGAGACGTCCTGGAGCATCCGCGGCTGGAACTCGACTCGGGCGTACGCCTCGCGCGACCGGCGCAGGCTGATCTCCTCACCCGCGGCGCCGTCGGCGTAGTCGAACACCGCTCGAGGCGCGCGGCGACGGGCCGACAACCGCAGGTCCCGGATGGACGCGACTGCTTTCAGTCGACGTTCGGTGGCGCTGAGCGGCACTGTGCGAACGCGCAGCAGAGGCCGGAGCTCGGACCAGCGTGGTCGGCGCCGGGACGTCACGCGACGCCGCCGCACGGCGGATCGCCAGGACTAGTCATCCGGCGTTGCCGTGTGACAGACCGCCTCGACATTGTTGCCTTCAAGATCTCGTACGAAGGCGCCGAAGTAGTTCTCGTGATACTCGGGCCACATCCGCGGGGAGTGGAGCACCTCCGCACCCATTTCGGTCGCCGCCTCGAAGAATGCCCGCACGGTGGCGGCGTCGGGCGCTGTGAAGGCGACGTGGATCTCGCGGTTCGGTCCAGCGGCGGGGCCCTCGGAGGGTTGGGCCGAGATCCAGAAGGTCGGTTGCTCGGGGCCATAACCCATCGCCACGCCGAAGTCCATGATCCGGCGGTGGCCGAGAACACCCAGTACCCGGTCGTAGAACGCCGCAGCTGCGGGTAGGTCGCTGCAGTTGATGCCCAGGTGGTCGATCATGCGCCCTATCCTGCACCCTTCCCCGCGACGCCTCTCGGCCTCGTGCGCCGGTGGCAATCCTCGCGCACGTTGGCATGACGAGTCAGCCGAGCCGAGCCACCAGGTGCGAGTCGCCACCGTTGTCGGACCCGATTCGTAATCTCCGTAAGTGACGACTTTGCCGACGTGGGCCTGGTGGCGGTGAGCCTCGGTACGCGTACATCGGCATTCTTGGGAGTGCTGATCAGCCAGGTCATCACAAGGCAAGGTGCACAAGAGAGAAAATGTCACTGACGCCAACGGACGTTCTGGGGCTGATAAGCGGGCACACGTTGTCCGGGGCTCAAAGGCCCTCGACGCTCGGGCTCGGATTCCACAACGTCAAGAGTCACTCACCACCGGACGGGCACCCGGGACGACGAGTCCGAGCACCGTTCCTACGCTCGTGTGGTCGTTCACGTCATCACTTCTCGCCCTCCTATCGGACTGAAGCAAATACAGAAAGCGACGTATCAGGCGTGCAAACGATCAAAATACCGATCACCTACCGTCGCCGGCCCCGGTCATACCGATCCGCCTACCGTCGCCGGCCCCGGTCACGTGGGAGCGCCCCCAGCCGCAGTACTGACCGCTCCCCCTGCGTGCGCCGATATCGCTCGGCAACGAAGAGAGCGTGACTCCGGCACCTGCTGGGGGTCCGTGCAGGTGGCTCAGCAGCCGGAGTGTGCGGTGGTGTGGATGTGTCGCACGGCCCATCGGGCAAGGCGGGTGAGATCGGCGATGCCGCTGGCGAAAGTTCCGTCGGGAGCAATCGAGGCCAGGGCGAGGCCTATGCGCGCCCCGTTGGGCAGGCGCACGAGCGCAAGCTGCCGGACCAGGTAGCGCCCGTCAACTCCGGGACCCCAGCCACCCTTGAAGGCGATGGTGCTGTGCAGGGCCCCTATGCCCCAGCTCTGGTCCGGGATGATCTGGCCCATCAGAGCCAGCACTGGTCCACTGCCGCGCAGACACGGCAACGCGGCGGCGAAGCTGGCCTGAGAGGTGAGCGACCAGTCACTTTGACCGAACGGCGTGTATGGCGGGCGTATCTGGGACGCAGGAACCGTCGTCTGGTCGTCGCCACCATCACGCAGGACGGCCTCGGTCCTGCCCGCCGCAGTCGCGGGGGCGCCGAGCCGGTCCCACAGACCCAAGGCAGCGTTGTTGTCGGACCAGGTGATGGCGAGCCGCATCAGCTGCCGGACAGTCGCATCCGGCCGGCCGTGCGCCTGCCTGACTGACGCGATGGCCAGCGGCACCTTGATAGTGGACCAGGCCACTCCGGAGACGAGGTTCCCCCACCTCCTTACCTGGTTCGGGGCTCCGACGGGGGCGTAGGCCACTCCGACCGAACCGCCCAGTCGCCGTCGCAGGCTCGAGAAGCTGCGGGCAGCAGCACCATGATGGTCGGCCGGCTGAACGGCAGTGGGCGGGGGCGGAGCAGAGGTCGACGCTGCGGGGGTCGGTGGTGTCGACCTGGTGCTGACTGGGGGCGGCGATGCGGCGCGCTGACGCAAGACGGCGCGTCGATGCCGCAATCGGGCATTCTCTCCGGCCAATCGACGATGCTCGGCGCGCGCATGCTGACCAACCGCTTCCGCTGTCCCAGCAGCACTGGTCGCAGACTTCGACGTCACGTCGCAACCGGCCTGGGCCACGAGGGCCAGGCTGACAACGACAAGAACCACGCAGGACCGACCGAGGAATGGTGCCAGCCCCGATCGGCCGCTCACCGGATGTACACGACCGCGTTGTTCCCGCCGCGACACACCACGGGGACGCCTGGGACGCAGCTCATGATGTAGTCGAGACCGGTGACCGGGCTGTAGACGTCGACCGTGGAGTAACCGCCGCCGGACTGGTAGTAGGCCGACTCCACGTTGATCGCGAAGGCGCAGGTGGTGTTGGCTCCGACGCTGACATTCCCGTTGCACGACGTCTCGCTTGACGCCGGAGGGGAAGGCGGAGGGCTCGACGACGGTGCCGGTCTCGCCGCCTTTCTGCGTTGGGCGGCGATCGCCGCCTTCCGCCTGGCCAGCCGAGCCTTCTTGGCTGCCGCCTTCAACTGGTCGATCTGCGCCTGGAGCGCCGCCTGGCTGGCTTGTTGGCGCTGAATCGCGTCCTTCTGGGCCTGTGCGTCGATTCCCGACTGCCTGGCGCCGGCAAGCTGTGAGCTGGTCGCTCCGTTGCACCCGGTCAGGACAAGACTGCCAACCGAGACGAGAACGACGAGACCGGCAAAGACCACCCGCGACTTCTTCCAAGCACTGGTCGACGGGCGAATGCGTGGCGTCCTATCGGAGTCGCGCAGAGGGTGCTCTCCCATTGTCAAGCTCCTCCGGACGCAAGTAAGTCGCTAAAACTGTCTCACAATCGGCACGACGACCCGTCACTATTCACGTATTTGTCGTACGGGGAAGACGACGAAGCCCGCGACCGCGAAGGCCGGACACTCGGCCTTTCGTGAGCGGGGGTATGCCCGCGGTCGCGAAAATGCTCGGCCACTTCACCAGCACCGCAGACGCGTACTCCCACCTCCCCGGGGGGTTTGGAAGGCAGGCGGCCAACGCATGCCTTGCTATCCCGCAGACGTGACCAATCGGTGACCAACCGCCCCTCAGCTCATGACGCCCGAGCCTCGCCAGAAGTCGTACAAATCCCGCGAGCCGGCGAGGGGACTCGAACCCCTAACCTTCCGATTACAAGTCGGATGCG
>JAWWPH010000127.1:0-8462 GCA_033850875.1 Nocardioidaceae bacterium
AGAATGTCGCCTCGACCGGGCGAAGATGTCGCCTCGACCGGGCAAGAATGTCGCCTCGACCGGGCGAAGATGTCGCCTCGACCGGCCAAGAAGGTTCGCTCGACCGGGCAGCAGGCTTCCACGCAGGCTCGACATCGCTCACACCAGGTACGGGCATCGCTGTCTGTTCACACATTCGACGAACATGTGGCCAGCCGAGCCGACATCTTCCTGCCCGCTCGACCGGACTTTTCTGCCCGCTCGACCGGACTTTCCTGCCCGCTCGACCGCACATTTGTGCCCTCTCGACCGGTCGGGTCAGAAGTGCTTCACGCGGATGGTGACGGCGTAGTCGACGCGGCAGCCCTCATGCTCGGCGAGGATGCGCGCGGCCACCTGGGGCGCGAACTCGATCCGGACCACGGCTTCCAGGTCGGCCCGGCTGTCGAACTCCCAGCGGATCTCCCGGCGCAGGGCCGACCAGCCGTGCCGGGAGAAGAAGGCGTCGACGCCCGTCGCGTCGTAGTCGGGGTACGCCGTCGAGAACCAGCGACCGAACGTGCTCCGCGTGGTGTCGTTGTCGACGATGAACCCCACGCCTGCGTGGCGCATCACCCGGTCGAGCTCCTGCAGACCGGGTTCGCAGCCGGGACCGAAGAAGTACGCCCACCGGGCATGTGCGACATCGACGCCGGCCGTCGGTACGGGCAGTTGCTGGGCCGTCCCGCGCAGCAGTGTGACGTTCGCTGTCCGTGCACAACGTCGACGCGCCGCCTCGAGCAGGTCGCCGTGCGGCTCCACCCCCACGACGCGCCCGGCCTCAGCGGCGAAGCGCGGCAGGTGGAAGCCGGTCCCGCAGCCGATGTCGAGGAGGTCCGCACCCGACCACGGCCTCACCTCCCGCATGGTCTGCTCGATCACCCGGTCGGGGTCGACGGCGCGGTTCTCGATCTCGTACACCGCCGGCGACCGCCAGATGTTGGGGCTGGCCTGAGCGCCTCGCGCGATCCGACCCACCGGTACGACGATCAGATGCGCACGACGCCGTCGGCGGTGGCGAAGCTCGCGGCGACGATGCCGGGTGTCCCGTTCGGCGCCGTCCACTGCACGTCGACGCCACCGATCGACTCGATCGACGGCGTCCCCACCCACTCGGCCACCCGGCTGGGGTCACCGGCGATCTCCAGCTTCTCGAGGCTGAGCCTGCCACTCGCGTGCCGGGAGGGGTGCTGCTCGGGGTCGGTCTCCCATTGGATGAAGAAGGGCAGCTGCGGGTCCGACTGCAGCCCTTTGACCCCGATCTGACGCCACCGCAGCTCCATCCCGTCGGGTCGGTGGCGGTTGCCGGGTACGGCGTGCCGGTCCAGCCGGGCCTCGACCTCGGAGATGTCGTCGACGGCGAGCACCCAGCCGAGCCAGCCACCGCCGGCCTCGGATCGCGCGCGGACCGCCTGTCCGAAGGGAGCCTTGTCCGACGCGGGGTGGTCGAGCACCTCGACCACCTCCAGGTACTGACCGCGAGCCAGCGGCAGCAGCCGGTTGCGGGTGCCGAAGCGAGGATGCACGCCCCCGTCGACGAAGTCCTCACCGAGCTGCTGCGAGAGCTGTTCGGCGGTCTCCTCGATGCCTACCGGGCCGGCAGCGAAGGAGACGTGGTCCAGGTGCACTCCTGAAGTGTGACGGGTGAGCCGCGCCCGTACGCACGCGGGGTCCGCCCTCGCGTCAGCGGCGGTCCGCAGGATGGCCGAGCGCCGACCTGCTCCTGACGAAGTCCGCGCAGTGGCCGGAGAGGACCGTGTATGCCTGCTGGCCCATCAGCTCGACGAGCTCGGGCATGTACGAGATGTACACCGGCTCGCGACCGACGTGCGCCTCGGTGTTGCCGGAGCAGTACCAGTCGAGGTCGTGACCACCGGCCCCCCAGCCCCTGCGGTCGTACTCGGTGATGGTCACCTCCGTGTACGACGTGTCGTCGGAGCGGGTCACCTCGCGGAAGAGCCGCCGGACGGGGAGCTGCCAGCAGACGTTCGGCTTCGTCTCCAGCGGATGGCGTCCGTTGCGCAATGCCCACCCGTGCAGGGCACAGCCCTCGCCGCCGGGGAAGCCGGCACGGTTGAGGAAGACGCAGCCGCCTTCGTGGACAGCCGTCTTGCGCTCGTCGTCGTCGTCGGTCTCGATCCAGGCGCTGCCCTTGCGGCGATCGTGGAACTGCCAGTCGGCGGGCGTGAGGAGCCGGACGAACGTACGCACCCGTTTCTCGTCGGCCTTGTCGGAGAAGTGCGCACCGAGGGTGCAGCAGCCGTCGTCCGGGCGGTCGGCGTAGATCCCCCGGCATCCCGCCCCGAAGATGCATGTCCAGCGCGACGCGAGCCAGGTGAGGTCGCACCTGAAGCGCTGCGTCTCGTCGGCCGGGTCGTCGAACTCCACCCAGGCACGCGGGAAGTCCAGGGGCACCTCGGGCACGAGGCCAAGCCTAGGCCGGACCGTCTGCGTGGCGGCCACGACGGTCCGTACGGGCCGCGCCGATAGCCTTGCTTCCCATGAGAGAAGCGGTGCTGGACATCGGGTCGAACACGGGCCACCTGCTGGTCGTCGACGCCCACCGGGGAGCGGCGCCGCTCCCGGCCGCTTCGAAGAAGGAGCCGCTCCGGCTGGCCGAGCATCTCACCGACAAGGCGATCCTTGCGCAGAACGGCGTCGACGCCTTGATCGGCTTCATCAAGGACGCCCTCTCGGAGGCGGAGGACCAGGGCTGCGAGTCGGTCACGGCGTTCGCCACGTCGGCGATCCGCGGCGCCACCAATGCCGACGAGGTGATCGCGCTCGTCCGCCGCGAGACCGGGGTCGACCTCGACATCCTGTCCGGTGAGGACGAGGCCCGCCTCACCTTTCTGGCGGTCCGTCGCTGGTTCGGCTGGTCGTCGGGTCGCCTCGCGGTCTTCGACATCGGGGGCGGCTCCCTCGAGATCGCGGCCGGCAGTGACGAGCGCCCCGACGTGGCACGCTCGTTCGAGCTCGGGGCCGGGCGACTCACCCGGGAATGGCTGCCCAACGACGTGCCGACCGACGCCGAGGTGAAAGCCTTGCGCAAGTACGTCCGTGCCCAGATAGCCCGCGAAGCCGACTCGCTGCTGCGTGCGGGCGTGGGTGATCACATGGTCGCCACCTCCAAGACGTTCCGCTCGCTGGCGCGCATCTGCGGAGCCCCTCCGTCGGACGAGGGCGACTTCGTCCGCCGGATGCTCCCCCGGGCCGAGCTCAAGCGCCTGCTTCCCAAGATCGCGAAGATGTCGGGCCGTGAGCGGGCCAACCTGCCAGGTGTGTCGGCGGCGCGTGCCCACCAGCTCGTCGCCGGCGGACTCGTGGCAGAGGCTGTGATGGATCTCTTCGACATCGAGGCCCTCGAGATGTGCCCGTGGGCGCTGCGGGAAGGTGTGCTGCTGCAGAAGCTCGACGCCATGTGAGCCTGGGCGGTTGTCGCGGCCCCGGCACCTAGGCTTGGGGCGTGAGTGACGAGCCCGAGCCGCGGCCGGCGAGCCCGCTGCGGGTACCGTGCGCCCGGATCGCCCTGTCGACGGCCTCGGTGTACCCGGAGTCCGCGGCCACGGCGTTCGAGCTCGCGGCCCGCCTCGGCTACGACGCGGTCGAGGTGATGGTCGGGGTCGACCCGATCAGCCAGGACATCGGCGCGATCGCCAAGCTGGTGGACTACCACGGCATCGGCGTCTGCGCGGTACATGCGCCCTGCCTGCTGATCACGCAGCGGGTGTGGGGCACCGAGCCCTGGGGGAAGCTGCGCCGCAGTGCCGAGATGGCCGGCGCGCTCGGCGCCGACACCGTCGTCGTGCATCCACCGTTTCGCTGGCAGCGCGACTACGCATCCGGGTTCGTCGAGGGCATCGCCGACTTGGAGGCGTCGACCGGGATCGCCTTCGGCGTCGAGAACATGTACCCGTGGCGGGCCTCCAGGCGCGAGCTGCAGGCGTACTCCCCGGGGTGGAACCCCGTCGACGAGACGTACGCGAACGTCACGGTCGACTTGTCACACAGCTCGACGGCGGGCAGTGACGCGATGGCGATGGTGGCCCGGCTCGGGCCGCGGCTACGCCATGTACACATGACCGACGGCACGGGGTCGGCGAAGGACGAGCACCTCGTCCCCGGCCACGGGACCCAGCCGTGCGCCGAGTTGCTCGAGGAGCTGGCGGTACGGGGCTACGCGGGCAGCATCGTGCTGGAGATCAACACGCGCCGGGCCGCGACGAGGTCGGCCCGCCAGGCGGACCTGGCGGAGTCGCTGGCCTTCACCCGGCTGCACTTCGCGGCCCCGGACCCGGACTTCGCCGCCGCCTCCCGCCCGCGGCGCACGACCCCGGGCGACCCGGATGGCCACTGAGGCTCGGGCGGGCAGACGTCGGGGCAACCCGGACACGCGGGCGACGATCCTCGTCGCGGCGCAGTCGGAGTTCGCCGAGAAGGGCTTCGACCGGGTCTCGATGCGTGGGATCGCCAAGGCCGCCGGCGTCGACCCGTCCCTGATGTACCACTACTTCGGGTCGAAGGACGACGTGCTGCTCGCCTCCCTCGACGTGCCCTTCGACCCGCGCGAGGTCATCCCGGCCCTCACCAGGGACGGCGTGGCCGGGCTCGGTCACCGCATCGCGTCGCGCTTCCTCGCGATCTGGGACGATCCGGCCAACCAGACCCGACTCGTGACGGTCGTGCGTGCGTCGATGAGCAGCGCCGCGGCTCAGGACCTGCTCACCAACGGTGTCGCCCGGATGATCCTGGGTCCGATCCGGGAGACCATCGCCACCCCGGAGGCCGAGCTCAGGACCTCGTACGTGGCATCGCAGCTGCTCGGGCTGGCGGTGACCCGTTACGTGTTGCGGCTCGAGCCGCTGGCCTCCGCCCCGTCGGAGGTCGTGAGCGCCGCCGTCGGGCCGACCCTGCAGCGCTACCTCGACGGGGATGTCTCGTCTGGCGCTTGACGCGGCTGCCGGCGCGTGGCAGAATTCAACGCGTGATGAATTCTGATTCGGGGGTCGAGATCTCCTCGCTGCACATCGTTCGCGGGGAGAACGTCGTCATCCCCGACCTGTCAGCGTCGATCCGCCGCGGCCAGGTAACCGGGCTGCTCGGGCCGTCCGGATGCGGCAAGACCACCTTGATGCGCGCCATCGTCGGCGTACAAAAGGTGGCGGGCGGCACCGTACGAGTCCTTGGTGAGCCCGCCGGCTCGGTCGGCCTGCGCCGTAGGGTCGGCTACGTCACGCAGGCGCCCAGCGTCTACGCGGACCTCACGGTCGCCGAGAACCTCGAGTTCTTTTCAGCGGTGCTGGGTGTCGACCGCACCGCGGCCGCGCGTGCGCTGGCCACGGTAGGCCTGGAGTCCGCGGAGGACCGCGTCGTCGACCGCCTCTCCGGAGGGCAGCGCTCGCGCGTCTCGCTGGCCGTCGCGTTGCTCGGCGAGCCCGAGCTCCTGGTCCTCGACGAGCCCACCGTCGGCCTGGACCCGGTCCTGCGGCGGCAGCTGTGGGCGACGTTCGCCGAGCTCGCCCGAGCGGGCGCCACCATCATCGTGTCGAGCCACGTGATGGACGAGGCCGAGAGGTGCGACCGCCTGCTGCTGATGCGCGAAGGCAGGCTCATCGCCGACGACACGCCCGAGGCACTGCTGGCCGCGACCCGTACCGCCGACATCGAGTCGGCCTTTCTGTCGCTCGTCGAAGCGGAGGTCTCCTCATGAACCCGTCCATCACGCTGGCGGTTGCCCGCCGGGTGCTGCTGCAGCTGCGGCGCGACCACCGAAGCGTCGCGTTGCTGCTGCTCGTGCCCTGCGTCCTGCTCGTCCTGCTCTGGTGGATGTTCAACGGCGACTCCGCCACGTTCGACACCCTCGGGCCGCCGCTGCTGGCGATGTTCCCGTTCATCGTGATGTTCCTCGTCACGTCGGTCACGACGCTGCGGGAGCGGTCGTCCGGCACACTCGAGCGATTGCTGTCGATGCCGATGGCAAAGCTCGATCTGCTGCTGGGGTACGCGCTGGCGTTCGGCGTCGCGGCGCTACTACAGGCGCTGCTGGCCGTTGGGCTCACCGTGGGGATCCTCGGCCTTGACGTGGCCGGTCCGCTGTGGGCCCTCGCCCTGATCGCCGTCGCAGACGCGGTCCTCGGCACGACCCTGGGGTTGTTCGTGTCGGCCTTCGCCGAGACCGAGTTCCAGGCGGTCCAGTTCATGCCTGCCATCGTCTTCCCCCAGATCCTGCTGTGCGGCCTCTTCGTCCCGCGCGCGGCGCTGCCGGATGTACTGCACGGGGTCTCCGACGTCCTGCCGCTGAGCTACGCCGTCGACTCGATGCAGAGCCTGCAGAGCTCGGTCGGGCTGTCCGCGGACTTCTGGCGCGACCTGGTCGTGATCGCGGCGTTCGTCGCCGCCGCGGTAGCGCTCGGAGCGGCCACGCTGCGGCGCCGGACCGCCTGAGCCGCCGCACGGACCCGGCTGACCGTAGCCAGGCCGGTGCGGGGCGGACCGGGCGGAGTGTAGCGCGGCGGCACCGGGCTCCCGTCGAGACGTCAATCGGCGTCCGACACGCCGACGGAACCGGGCCGTTGATGACGTGTCGCGGGTCAGTCCTCCTGGATCTCGGCGAGCAGGTCGCCCTCGGTGACGACGTCGCCCTCGGAGACGGCGATCTCGGTCACGGTACCGGCGACCTCGGCGGCCACCGGGATCTCCATCTTCATCGACTCGAGGAGCACGAGGGTGTCGTCGGGGGCGACCCGGTCGCCGGTCCGAGCGACCACCTTCAAGACGCTGGCGACGAGCTCGGCGTTGACGAGATGACCCATGGCTCCTCCATCCGTCGGCCCGCCGACGACGCGGCTGGCACGATCTTAGTGTCACCGGGGGCTGCGGCCGGACGCCTCGACGACGGCGGCCTGCTACCGCCGCCTCGGCGAGGTCGGGTACGGCGTAGCCTGGAGCGCGCCCCGACGGGGCGGGGTCGAGCCGAAGGAGGATGCGTGCTTCGTCGTTCCCTGCTCTTGCTGGCGCGTAGCGAGCAGATCAAGCACTTGGCCGGCTCGATGCCGGTGTCGAGCGGCATCGTCGCCCGTTTCGTGGCCGGCGAGAGCGTCGACGACGTGGTCGAGGTCTCACGAAGCCTCATCGCCGACGGCAGGCTGGTGTCGCTGGACCATCTCGGGGAGGACACCCTCGACCGGGAGCAGGCGGACAGCACCGTACAGGCCTACCTGGAGGTGCTGAAGCGGCTCGCCGACCGCGGACTGACGCACGGGGCCGAGGTCTCCGTGAAACTGTCGGCGGTCGGACAGGCGCTGGGCGACGACGGTGCCCGGCTGGCACTCGACAACGCACGCAGGATCTGCCAGGCGGCCGCGAACGCCGGCACCACCGTGACTCTCGACATGGAGGACCACACGACGACCGACTCCACGCTGGGCATCCTGCACGAGCTGCGGCAGGACTTCCCCGACACCGGCGCGGTCGTGCAGGCGTACCTGCGTCGCACCGAGGCCGACTGCCGCGACCTCACCCGCGCCGGGTCGCGCGTTCGCCTGTGCAAGGGGGCCTACAAGGAGCCGGAGTCGGTCGCCTACCAGGATCGGTCCGAGGTGGACCTCTCCTACGTCCGCTGCCTCAAGGTGCTGATGGCCGGGGACGGCTACCCGATGGTGGCCACCCACGACCCCACCCTGATCGCCATCGCGGGCGCGCTGGTGTCGCGGTACTCGCGGGCCCAGGGCTCGTACGAGTACCAGATGCTGTACGGCATACGACCCGACGAGCAGAAGCGGCTGGCCGCGGCGGGGGAGCGTATGCGCGTGTACGTCCCGTACGGCGACCAGTGGTACGGCTACCTGATGAGACGCCTCGCCGAGCGCCCGGCCAACCTGGCATTCTTCCTGCGGTCGCTGGCCACGAAGGGCTGAGCCGGCCGAATCGGAGGCAGCAATGACAGTCGCCATCCTCGGCGCCGGGGTGATGGGGGAGACGGTCCTGTCCGGGCTGGTGCGGTCCGGACGGTCGCCGGCAGACCTCGTGGTCAGCGAGCGTCGCCCCGAGCGGGCGGCCGAGCTGCGCGAGCGGTACGGAGTCGACGTCGTCAACAACGTCCAGGCGGTGACCCGGGCCGACACCGTCATGCTCGTGGTGAAGCCGCAGGACATGGCAGACGTGCTGGACGAGATCGCACCGGTGGTACGTCCCGGCCAGCTCGTGGTGTCACTCGCGGCGGGTATCACCACCGCGTCGATCGAGGCGCGGCTCCCCGACAAGACGGCCGTCGTACGGGTCATGCCGAACACACCCGCGCTCGTCGACGAGGGGATGGCCGCCATCTCGCGCGGCAGCCACTGCGACGAGCAGCATCTGGTCGAGGCGGAGGAGCTGATGCGGGCGACGGGGCGGGTGATCCGGGTACCCGAGAAGCAGCAGGACGCGGTCACCGCCATCTCCGG
>JAWWPH010000592.1:0-2510 GCA_033850875.1 Nocardioidaceae bacterium
CGCAAGATCTCCGACGGCGACAAGCTCGCCGGACGCCACGGCAACAAGGGCGTCATCTCGAAGATCCTGCCGGCCGAGGACATGCCGTTCCTGGAGGACGGCACCGCCGTCGACATCATCCTCAACCCGTTGGGCGTGCCCGGCCGGATGAACATCGGCCAGATCCTCGAGACCCACCTCGGGTGGGTCGCGAAGAACGGCTGGCAGGTCGAGGGCGACGACATCGAGTGGAAGCAGCGGCTGGCGAGCATCGGGGCGAGCTCCGGTGGTGCCGACACCAACGTGGCCACACCGGTGTTCGACGGTGCCCGCGAGGACGAGATCTCCGGTCTGCTCGCGGCAACCCTGCCGAACCGTGACGGTGAGCGCCTGGTCAAGGGTGACGGCAAGGCACTGCTGTACGACGGTCGTACCGGTGAGCCGTTCCCCGCACCGGTCTCCGTCGGGTACACCTACATCATCAAGCTCAACCACCTGGTCGACGACAAGATCCATGCCCGCTCGACCGGTCCGTACTCGATGATCACCCAGCAGCCGCTCGGTGGTAAGGCGCAGTTCGGTGGCCAGCGCTTCGGTGAGATGGAGGTGTGGGCTCTCGAGGCCTACGGCGCTGCCTACGCCCTGCAGGAGCTGCTCACGATCAAGTCCGACGACGTGCTCGGCCGGGTGAAGGTCTACGAAGCCATCGTGAAGGGCGAGAACATTCCCGAACCGGGCATCCCTGAGTCGTTCAAGGTGCTCGTCAAGGAGATGCAGTCGCTCTGCCTGAACGTCGAGGTGCTGTCGAGCGACGGCGTCGCGATGGACATGCGAGACACCGACGAAGACGTCTTCCGGGCCGCCGAGGAGCTCGGCATCGACCTGGCCCGACGTCCTAACGAGGGCATCTCCAGCGTCGAGGAGGTGTGACGCGGACGCGTCCCACCTCCTCGGTCCGGCCGAGCCGGCTCGCCGGCCCGGCCACCCAGGCCAGCGATGACCTGGACTCGATGAACACCAGGCAGAACCAGAAGCGGAATCTCATAAAGGCTGCACTAATAAAGGACGTGTCTTGCTAGACGTCAACTTCTTCGATGAGCTTCGCATCGGCCTGGCCACCGCCGACGACATTCGTCAGTGGAGCCATGGTGAGGTGAAGAAGCCCGAAACCATCAACTACCGCACGCTCAAGCCGGAGCGTGACGGCCTCTTCTGCGAGAAGATCTTCGGCCCCACCCGGGACTGGGAGTGCTACTGCGGCAAGTACAAGCGGGTCCGCTTCAAGGGCATCATCTGTGAGCGCTGCGGCGTCGAGGTGACCCGGTCGAAGGTACGCCGTGAGCGGATGGGCCACATCGAGCTCGCCGCCCCGGTCACCCACATCTGGTACTTCAAGGGTGTTCCCAGCCGGCTCGGGTACCTGCTCGACCTCGCTCCGAAGGACCTCGAGAAGGTCATCTACTTCGCTGCGTACATGATCACCGCCGTCGACGACGAGGCGCGTCACCGCGACCTCCCGTCGCTGGAGGCGCGCATCGACGTCGAGCGCAAGCAGCTCGAGCAGCGTCGCGACGCCGACATCGAGACGCGGATGCGCAAGTTCGAGGAGGACCTGGGCGCACTCGAGGCCGAGGGCGCCAAGGCCGACGCCAAGCGCAAGGTCAAGGAAGGCGCCGAGCGTGAGGTCAAGCAGATGCGCGACCGCTCGCAGCGCGAGCTCGACCGCATCGAGGAGGTCTGGAACTCGTTCCGGACCCTCAAGGTGCAAGACCTCATGGGCGACGAGATCCTCTACCGCGAGATGAAGCTGCGCTTCGGGAAGTACTTCGAAGGCGCCATGGGTGCCGAGGCCATCCAGAAGCGGCTCACGAGCTTCGACCTCGAAAGCGAGGCGGAGTCGCTGCGCGAGACGATCCGCACGGGCAAGGGCCAGCGCAAGACCCGGGCGCTGAAGCGCCTCAAGGTCGTGTCGGCGTTCATGCTGACCACGAACAGCCCCGACGGGATGGTCCTCGACTGCGTTCCGGTGATCCCGCCGGACCTGCGGCCCATGGTCCAGCTCGACGGCGGCCGGTTCGCGACCTCCGACCTCAACGACCTGTACCGCCGCGTGATCAACCGCAACAACCGGCTCAAGCGGCTGCTCGACCTCGGTGCGCCCGAGATCATCGTCAACAACGAGAAGCGGATGCTGCAGGAGGCCGTCGACTCGCTGTTCGACAACGGCCGCCGCGGTCGCCCGGTGACGGGCCCCGGCAACCGGCCGCTGAAGTCGCTGTCAGACATGCTCAAGGGCAAGCAGGGTCGGTTCCGCCAGAACCTCCTGGGCAAGCGGGTCGACTACTCGGGCCGTTCGGTCATCGTCGTCGGTCCGCAGCTGAAGCTGCACCAATGCGGGCTGCCGAAGCAGATGGCGCTCGAGCTCTTCAAGCCGTTCGTCATGAAGCGGCTGGTCGACCTCAACCACGCGCAGAACATCAAGAGCGCCAAGCGCATGGTCGAGCGCAGCCGTCCGGTCGTGTGGGACGTCC
>JAWWPH010000146.1:0-3095 GCA_033850875.1 Nocardioidaceae bacterium
ACGGAGATGACCACGGATCCGTCCACGACGGCACCCTCGATGCGGACGGTGGGCTCTTGGGTCCGGTTGAAGATGAGGCCGTTGACGACGAGGTGACGCAGCACGGTCGTACACATGTCGCGGTCACCGACGACGTCTGGAAGCGCTGTCGAGGTCACCGTGGTGTCGCGGTCGGGGAACCGGTCCCGCACGCTCGTCCGGACCAGTTTGACCACGTCGTCGAGGTCGACGCGGCCGAGAGTCGGCTTCGCACGCCCCGCCCTGCTGTAGATGAGCAGGTCGTCGACCATCCCCTGCATCCGCGCGGTCGCCGACGCGATCTGCCCGAGGAACACCTTGCCGGACTCGTCGAGCGCGTCAGCGTAGGAGCTCTCGAGCAGCTTCGAGAACCCGGTCAGGGCGCGGAGCGGCTCGGCGAAGTCGTGGCTCACGACGTACTCGAAGCGGCGAAGGTCGTCCTGCGCTTCCCTGAGTGCCGACTCGGGCGACTCGGCGGATCTCTTCGCCACGGGCCCGGCGCCGGCCTGGACAGGGCGGACGGGTGCTGGTACATGGGCGGGTCCTACCGCCGCCTGTCGTACGGTGTCGCCGAGCCTTGTGAGCTGGTCCTTGTGGAGCAGGGCGGCGGCGCCACCCGTCATGGCCCGGTCGAGCACGGTCTCGTTCGAGAAGCCGGACAGCATGACGACCGGGATCTCGGGACTGCGGCGCTGAAGCTCGGCCAGCGCGTCGAAACCACCCATGCCCGGCATCTCCACGTCGAGCACAACGCAGTCCGGCCGGTGCTGCTCCACCAGCCGGAGCGCCTCGGCCCCGTCGGCGGCCTCGGCGACCACGGCGAAGCCCTTACGCGGGGCCAGCGCGTTACGGGCGAGCAGCCGTATCGCGGAGCTGTCGTCAGCGACCACCACGGTCAGCGGAGCGGTGGACGGGCCGTCGTCCAGCGACCGGGCGGTTGCCACTGCCCGGCGCAGCCCGGGTCGGCCGTCGCCGCCGAGGGCACGGAACTGAGCTCGGGGCGCCGACGCCATGCCTAGCGGCCTATCGCAATTGTTACGTATTGTGTATGAATCATTACAGACAGTTTAGAGGTGTTCGTGCCGCACCGTTGGCGAACGGTACGAGCCGCTGACGGGGTCCGGGCCCCGCGGCCGACGGGCACGTCAAGCAGGCGATCCGCCTCCGCCCGCCACGCCCTGCGGGGCCCGGGAGCGCAAGGCGTCGACGATCTGCTCCAGCGCGATGATCATGGCGCCGGAGTACGTGACCTGGGCTCGGGGCAACTCGCGCACCCGGTCGGCCAGGTCGTGCAGCTGGCGTGAGCCACCTTCGGCGAGCGTGTTCTCCTTCTCGACCGTGACCGCGGGTGCGTGCATCGGTGTGTCGGCGTTCGCCCAGTCGGCGACGTCCTCGGCGATGTCGTCGAGAAGCGTGGCACAGCCGATGAGGAACGCGACATCGTGCTGCGTCGCCTCCCGGTCGTCGCTCGCGCGGATCTCGAGCGTCCGGGTGAAGTGGCCCAGCGGCTCGGCGATGCTGCCGACCGCGTCGATCACCGGACCGTACGTCGCGACCGGCGACGTCGTGTCGAGGCGCCGCCGCCGAGGGTAGAGTCGCACGCTCTCACCGGCCCAGCGCAGGTCCTCGAGGCAGGCGGCGACCTGGGTATGGAGCCGGTCGCAACGGCTGCCCCAGCCTCGGGCGTCGTCCACCGACCAGCCGGCGCGCAGTCCTTCGGCGGTGTCTCGCAGGATCTCGGTCGCCTCCTCGACACACGCCGTGGCAGAGGCGCGCGCGGAGTCGAGGTAGTGCGGCGGCTTGACGACCAGGTTGACGACCGCGCCCACCGCGACACCGACGACGGTCTCCAGCAGGCGCCGCTCGAAGTACGTCTCACCCGTGCTCTGCAGGCTGATCATCGTGAGGGCCACGACCGGTGCGTACGTCCCCTGGTCACCTAGGCGTTTCCAGGCCGCGAACGACGTCGTGACGAGCAACGCGATCCCCAGGGCGGCGATCGTGTCGCTCACGAGGCGGAACACGACCAGCGCCGTCAGCATGCCGACCACGACCGCAGCCACCTGCTGGGTGCCCTTGACGAGGGAGGACACGATCGTCGACTGGACCATCAGCAGGGCGATCATCGGCGCCACGAACGGCTGGGGCAGCCCGAGCGGGTACCGCGCGATCACCCAGGCCACGAGCGCCGCCAGTACCGACTTGAGCACCTGGAAGACCAGCTGCCGCTCGGCCCCGTTGCGGGAGAAGACGTCGTGCGCGAACCGTGCCGCGTCGGTGGCATCGGTCCGGGCGCCTGCCGTCACCCGTCGACCGATCCTGGTGAGAACTGTCGGCATCCGGCGGCCCTGCCCTTCGCGTCGCGTCGGCGGATCGAGAGTACCCAGCCGAGCCGGGACGGCGGTCGCCAGCGCAGGTCGTGGCACGGCACGACTCGCGTTCGCCCGGAAGGAATGACCTGACGGGTTCGGGGTACCGGGCGAATGGTCTCGGGTGGTGGCATGCTTGGCCGCCCTGTACTCGGGCGGACAGCCAGCCCTACGTGATCGACACGGCGAAGGAGTCGTCCACGCCATGAAGACAGCGAGATTGTCGCACCTGTACGAGGCCGAGGGCCCGTTCGCCACTGGCATGGTCGACGTGAGCCATGACAGTGAGAACGGTGCTCACGAGCACGAGCTGCGGGTACGGCAGGCCGGCCAGACCCTGACGGAGCTCGGCGCCGACGCCGTGGTGACGCAGATGGTGCAGGAGCGGCTCAGCGAGCAGCTCCCCGATGCGGCGCCCGTCGGGAGGTTCGTGGTGGCGACGAAGGAGGCCGTGCTCCTCGATGAGACGATGCACGCGCGGGTGGACTCGCCGGTCACGTCCTGGGGCGCCGACGTCGTCGTGAGCAGCCGCGCCGTCATGGCCGGCACCCCCGTAGCCGCGCTCCTGCGGTGGGACCAGTCCTGAGCGTCGTCGTATCCGGTGAGGAAGCCGATGGAACCGATTCCTGAGTCACTTGAAGTGCTGACCCGCCTGTCCGCCACCGCTGAGGTCGATCTCGTCGCCGAGCTCAAGGATGCAGCTGCCCG
>JAWWPH010000179.1:0-4538 GCA_033850875.1 Nocardioidaceae bacterium
CGGCCGCGCAGCCGATCGAGCCTCGCCATCACGCCGAACCGGTTCTCCAGGCCGACGATGCGGTGGTACACGTCGCTGCGACGCAGCGAACGCGGCCATACCCGGCGGACAGTGGGGTTCTGGGCGCCGAACGCACCCGAGCACCAGAACCAGTCGGTGTCCCAGCGCCACAGGTAGTCGCTGACCGTGAGCAGGTCCCGGGAACGCTCCTGGATCGAGCGGTAGTAGATCTGTTGTCGCGTGTAGTCGCTCGGCGTGAGCACGCCCGAGGAGGCGGCATCGGCCGTCCACCGGCCCAGGGTCAGGTACGACTCCTGCGGCGAGAAGACGACTCCGTCGAGGAAGTCGACGTCCTCACCGCTCCATCGCCGGTCCGCGCAGATCGTGTGCACGGCGGAGGCGAGCGCGTCCAGGTCGTCGAAGCGCACGTGGCGCAGCGCGACGTACGGACTGACCGGCTCGAGCTCGATCCTGAGCCGCACGCAGTAGCCGAGGCTTCCGTACGAGTTCGGGAAGGCCGTGAACAGGTCACTGTAGGGGCCGTCGGGCGACGCGGTGACGATGCGCCCGTCGCCGGTGAGCACGTCCATCTCGACCACTGACTCGTGCGGGAGCCCGTTGCGGAACGAGGTCGACTCGATGCCGAGGCCGCTGACGGCCCCGCCGAGCGTGATCGTCTTGAGCTGGGGGACGACCAGCGGCATCAGACCGTGCTGCAACGTCGCCTCGACCAGGTGCTCGTAGGTACACATGCCCTGGACATCGGCCGTCCGTGCCCGGGGGTCGATGGAGATCACGCCGTCGAGCCCGCTCGCGTCCAGACCGCTGCCCGCTTGTGGTGCGCGCGGGCGGAAGAGGTTGGAGGTCCGCTTCGCAAGCCGGACCGACGAACCCGGCGGTATCGCCGCGTACGACGCCCGTAACGCCTCGACCGCCGCAGGATGCGGCGCACGGGTGCTGGTCGGCGTGCTCATCGGCCGTCACTGTATCGACTCGTGCGTGAGGAGGTCCCTCGGGTGTCGTCTGTCGGCTCGGAGTGCGATGATCGGCGGACGGTCGGCATGGTGAGGGGGATCTGATGGCGTCTGGCGCCCTGTCGCTACGAACGGTCGTCGCCGTCGCATCGGCGGGTGCGTTGATCGGCGGAGCCTCCGCCGGGTCCAGCGCCTACGGAAGCGGCGGGTCTGCCGGCTCGGGTCCGGCTGCGGTCGCGGTACACCGCCACCAGGGGCCGGCACACCGCCACCACGAGTCGACGCACCCCCGCCACCACGAGTCGGCGCACCCCCACCACGGCCAGGGCATCGGTGACCCGTACTACCCAGACGACGGCAACCGCGGGTACGACGTCAAGCGCTATCACGTGCGGCTGCGGTACTTCCGCCCCACCCAGCGCATCGCCGCCACGACGACGATCGCCTCGCGAGCCACCACTCGGCTCCCGCGGTTCAACCTCGACCTGCTCGGCATGACGATCACCAAGGTGACGGTCGACGGCGTGCCTGCCCGGCACCGGCGGGCGGCCGCGCACGAGCTCGTGGTCCGGCCTGCGCGACCGGTGGCCGACGGCCACCGCTTCGTGACCAAGGTGACCTACCACGGCAAGCCCGGCGTCGATCCCGTCGACGCCATCCGCAGCGGCTGGTACGACTCCGACGCGACCCCGGGCGCGGGATTCGTCGCCGGCGAGCCCCACTCGTGCACGCTGTGGTATCCGTGCAACGACCATCCGACCGACAAGGCGAAGTTCAGCGTCACGGCCACCGTTCCGCGCCCGCTGTCGGTGATCTCCAACGGCCGGCAGCTGGCGACGACGCCCCAGGTCCGGCACGGCACGCCGGTACGCACCTTCAGGTGGCGCCTCGACGAGCCCACGGCGACCTACCTCACGACCATCTACATCGACAGGCTGACCTTTGAGCGCTCCCGCCTGGCCGACGGCACCCGCGTCGTCTCGGCGTACGGTCCGGACCCGGGCAACGCGCCGTCACAGGAGGCCAAGCTGCCGGCGATTCTGCGAGTGCTGGCTCGGTGGTGGGGGCCTTACCCTGCGCCTGAGGCGGGCGGAATCTTCGTGAGCGCCAAGGTGCCCTTCTCCATCGAGACCTTCACCCGCCCGCTCTATTTCGAGGGAGCCGATGCGTCGACCATCGCGCACGAGAACGCGCATCAGTGGTGGGGCGACAACATCTCGGTCAAGCGGTGGCGCGACGTCTGCCTCAACGAGTGCCTCGCGTCGTACTCCCAGTGGCTCTGGCAGCAGCACCTCGGCGCCGATCTCGACGCGCAGTACCGCGCCGGCGTGGCAGGGCGCCCGTCCTGGCTCAAGGCGCCGCTGTACGACATGGGCGCCGGACACGAGTTCGACTTCCAGGGCGTCTACCTCAAGGGTGCCTTCTTCGTCCATGCGCTGCGCAACAAGATCGGCGACAAGGCGTTCTTCCGGGCGATGCGGGCCATCCAGCGTCAGCGGGGCGGCGGCAACATGTCCATGCTCGACCTGCGCGACGCGCTCGAGCACAAGACCGGGGTCGACCTCACGAGCTTCTGGAACGACTGGGTGCTGCACGCACGCGTGCCGTCGCACGCGAACCTGTACCCGGGCAACCTGTGACAGCGGCGCCGATTTCGGCGCGGCTCCACTGACTGCGACCATGGACGCATGACCTTGCTCAGGCCGGTCCATACCTGGATGACCGACCTGGACGGGGTCCTGGTGCACGAGGACCGGGCCATTCCGGGAGCAGCGGACTTCATCGACGCACTGCGGGACACGGGTCGGCGGTTCCTCGTGTTGACCAACAACTCGATCTTCACCCCACGCGACCTCAAGGCGCGGCTCATGGCCAGCGGGCTCGATGTCCCCGAGGGCGCGATCTGGACGTCGGCGCTCGCGACCGCACAGTTCCTCGACACCCAGCGTCCGCACGGCACGGCGTACGTCATCGGGGAGGTCGGCTTGACCACGGCCCTGCACGAGATCGGGTACGTCCCTGACCGACCGCTCGCCCGACTACGTCGTGCTCGGGGAGACGCGCAACTGGTCGTTCGAGGCGATCACGACAGGGATCCGGCTCATCGGCGCCGGCGCCAGGTTCATCGCCACGAACCCCGACCCGACCGGGCCGTCGGCGTTCGGGCCGCTGCCTGCAACCGGCTCGGTGGCGGCGCTCATCACCAAGGCGAGCGGCGTCACCCCGTACTTCATCGGCAAGCCGAACCCGCTCATGATGCGCAGCGCTCTCAACCGCATCGAGGGGCACTCGGAGACGACGGTGATGATCGGTGACCGGATGGACACCGATGTCATCTCCGGGCTTGAGGCCGGGCTGCGCACGGTACTTGTGCTGTCCGGGTCGACGAGTAGCGGTGAGATCGCACGCTACCCGTACCGAGCCACCAGGGTCGTGGACTCCATCGCCGACGTGGTGCGGCTCGTTGCCGAGCTCGGACCCGCCGTCGGGTCGAGTGGGTAAAGACGTCCGGTCGAGTGGGCGGAGATGGGCGGCGCAATCGGGCGGAGATGTGCGGTCCGATGGCCAGAGGTGTACCCGTCAGCGCTTGCCGCGCTTGACCGCCTGCAGCGTGTACGTATGCGGCAAGCGCCACGGCCGGTCTGTCAGCTGCCACTCGCCGTTGGGCAGAGCCGTCATCTGACCCGGCAGGCCGTCCCACGGAACGCTCTGGTGCTCGACCAGCCCGGTCACCTCCATACCAGCGGCCAGCACGGCGCCGACCACCTCACCCAGCCCGTGGTTCCACTCGTGCGTGACGGTCGAGCTGAACGCCACGTCGGTCTGTACGTAGGTGCCCGGCTCGTCCCACACCGTCGGTTCCTCGCGCTCGAAGTAGGGAAGCTCGAGGGCAAGAAGTCCGTCGGGGCGAGGGTCGGACAGCGCCCACAGGACCGGATGCCCTTCCCGGATGAAGAGCCGACCGCCCGGTCGGAGCAGATCGGCGACGACCTGGGCCCACCGACTGACACTCGGCAGCCAACACAGGGCGCCAACGCCGGTGAACACGAGGTCGTACCCGCCCCGGCCCAGTACCTCGGGGGCCGCGTACACGTCCGCCTCGTGATAGTCGATGTCGGCCCCTGTTCTGGCGGCCAGGTCGCGGGCGACCCGGAGGGCCGCTGGGGAGAAGTCCAGCCCGGACATGCGCGCGCCGAGACGAGCCAGCGACAAGGTGTCGGTCCCGATGTGACACTGCAGGTGCACGCCGCGTACGCCAGCCAGGTCACCGAGCAGCGGCCTGTCGAACTCGACGACCGAGCTGATCCGGTGGGGATCGGTGACGAACTCGGCGACGGCGTAGTCAGGCGAATCTGCATGGGCCGGCGCCCGCTCGTCCCAGTTCGCCTGGTTGACCGAGCGGTAGCTCGGCGCACCCTCCGAAGCGTGTCCTGCTGAGCTTGACGACATGGCAGGAGATTAGCGCCCGCTCGGCCGGGCATTTGCGCCCGCTCGGCCGATCATTTGCGCCCGCTGGACCGGCCATGTGCGCCCGCTCGACCGGCCATGTGCGCCCGCTCGACC
>JAWWPH010000189.1:0-2894 GCA_033850875.1 Nocardioidaceae bacterium
TGAGAACCGTTCCCGTGCTGCTGGACATCGCCGAACAGGTTGAGCGAGACGCCGCCAAGGACGCGTGGCTCGTCGACTTCACCAACCCGGTCGGGATCGTGACCCAGGCCCTGTCCGACCATGGCCATCGCGCGGTCGGTCTGTGCAACGTCGGAATCGGCTTCCAGCGGAAATTCGCCCAACAGTTCGGGGTCGAGCCGTCGCGGGTCCGGTTGGAGCATGTCGGGCTCAACCACCTCAGCTGGGAGCGTGCCGTCTTCGTCGACGGCCACGACCGACTGCCCGAGATCTTGGGGGGCTCGCTGGACGACCTCAGCGAGGAGGTCGAGCTCCCGTCGCACCTGCTCGAGCTCTCCGGGACGGTGCCCTCGTACTACCTGCGCTACTACTACATGACCAGAGCCGTCCTCGAGGAGCAGCAGCAGGGCCCTACCAGAGCCGAGGAGGTGATGGCGATCGAGCGGCAGCTGTTCGCGATGTACCGCGACCCGACGCTCGACCACAAACCCGACCTCCTGGCCCAGCGGGGCGGTGCGTACTACAGCGAGGCGGCGACCGAGCTGATGGCCTCACTGTCCGCGGACACCGGAGATGTGCAGGTGGTCGACGTACGAAACGACGGCGCCATCCCCGGCCTGCCGGCTGAGGCCGTCGTCGAGGTCTCGTGCACCGTCGATGCGCAGGGCGCGCATCCACTGAAGTTCGAGCCGCTCGCACCGGAGATGCTCGGGCTCGTACAGCAGGTCAAGGCGTACGAGATGCTCACCGTCGAGGCCGCTGTGTCCGGAAGCCGGTCAGCGGCATTGAAGGCGCTGATGGCGAACCCCCTGGTCGCCGACTACGCAGTGGCCGAGCCTCTGCTCGCCGATATCCTCCAGACGAACAGCTCGGCGCTTCCTCGATTCTCCGGATCCTGATGGCCCACGAAGGGAGTCCGTCACCGTGAAACCCACTGGCAAGGCAGGGCGGTTGGCGTTCCTCGTCACGACAGCCGTAGCCGTCGCGGCATGCACCGCCCCTACCAGTAGCAGTCAGGCTCCCGTGCAGAAGAGCTCGCACAAGCCGGTGACGCTGAACGTCTGGACGTTCTTCACGGGAAGAGAGCTCAACACGTTCAAGGGCGCGCTCAAGGGATTGCACAGCCACGCCCCCTGGATCACGGTCAACGTCACGGGCGGCAAGCAGCTGGAAGACATCCAGCGGGGCATCAACAGTGGCACCGCGCCGGATGTCGCGATGGAGGTCGGCCCGGACGACGTCGCCAAGTACGGACAGAGCGGGGCCTGGATCGACCTGAACCCGTACATCCAGTCCGACCACACCGACGTGAGCAAGCTGATCGTCTCTAACGCCCTCGACTACACCAGCTACCAGGGCAAGCAGGTCGCCCTGCCGCTGCTCAGCGATGCGTACGGCCTCTACTACAACACCCAGCTCCTTCGGCAGGCCGGCATCACCACTCCGCCGCGGACGTACTCCGAGCTGTTCGCCGACGCCAAGAAGCTGACCACGTTCAACCCCGACGGCTCCATCAAGGTCGCCGGTTTCGTCCCCCTGAGCAACTTCTACGAGACACCTCAGCTCGAGAACGGCGTGTGGTCCAACGCCCAGTGGTACACGGGCGACGGAAAGTCCGCGCTCGACTCCGACCCGGCCTGGAAGACCCTGGTCTCCTGGCAGAAGCAGTTCGTCGACTTCTACGGGTTCGACAAGCTGACCAAGTTCTTCGCGGCCCTGGGCGGGCCGGACTCCGAGTGGTCGTCGTCGAACGCCTTCGAGCAGGGCAAGGTCGCGATGACGCTGGACGGGGAATGGCGGGTCGCCTCGATCCAGGCCGACCAGTCAAAGGTTCCGTACGCCACCGCCCCCTTCCCGGTCGCCGACTCGATGAGCAGCTCGTACGGACTCGGCCAGATCGGGGGGACGATCGTCGGCATCCCCCGCGGAACCAGCCACCCGGCAGACTCGTGGGAGGTCGTCAAGTACCTCACGACGAACACGTCCGCCGTGTCGGCCCTCGCGGAGGCCCTCAAGAACGTGCCGACGACCTACGGTGCTCTCAAGGATCCCCAGCTGACGAAGGACGCCCACTTCAAGGTCTTCATGCGGATCTTCGCGGATCCCAAGTCGCGTTACAAGCAGCTGACCCCGCTCGGCACAGCCGACGTCGACACCTTCACCCAGTGGCTCGGAAAGTACCTCGCCGGGAACGGCGGGTCGGTCGACTCGGGCCTGAAGGGCGTGGCTCAGCAGATCGACAGCCAAGCACAACTCGGCGGCTAGCCGTCGTGAGCACCCGAGTACAGGAGAAGGCGACGCCGGCGCCGAGCCCACGGCGTAGGGCGCGTCGCCGGCGTGCGACGATGCGGCGCTATCTCGTGGTCGCGGCCTTCATGTCGCCCTGGGCGGTCGGCTTCTTCCTGTTCTACCTGTACCCGATGCTGGCCAGCCTCTACTTCTCGTTCACGCAGTACGACCTCCTGAGCCAGCCCCGGTGGACAGGGCTCAGCAACTACAAGTACATGTTCACGAACGACCCGTCGTTCTGGCTGGCCATGCGGAACACCGTGTGGATCGTCGTGATCTCCACTCCCATCCAGGTGATCTTCGCGATGGCGACCGCGATGGTCCTGACCCGCGTACAGGGCCGGGGCGCGAGCATCTACCGCACGATCTTCTTCGCACCGACGATGGTGCCGGCCGTCGCGGCCACCCTGGGATTCCTCTTCCTGCTGAACCCATCGGGGCCGATCGACCGGATGCTGGGCTTCTTCCACCTGCCGCAACCACTGTGGTTCCACGACCCCAGCACCTCCAAGCCCGGTCTCGTCCTGCTCGCGATGTGGGGCATCGGCAACACGATGATCATCTTCCTGGCGTCCCTTCTCGACGTG
>JAWWPH010000588.1:0-5582 GCA_033850875.1 Nocardioidaceae bacterium
TCTACCACGCCCGCGGCAAGGTGCTCGGCGGCTCCAGCAGCATCAACGGAATGATCTTCCAGCGCGGCAACCCGCTGGACTACCAGCGCTGGGCCGCGGAGCCCGGCATGGAGTCGTGGGACTACCTGCACTGCCTGCCGTACTTCAAGCGGATGGAGACCTGCCTCGCCGGCGCCGACGAGTGGCGCGGCGGCGACGGGCCGCTCATCCTCGAGCGCGGTCCGGCGACCAACCCCCTGTTCAGCGCGTTCTTCGAGGCCGTTCAGCAGGCGGGCTACCCGCTCACCGACGACGTCAACGGCTACCGGCAGGAGGGCTTCGCGCGCTTCGACCGCAACGTCCACCGGGGCCGCCGCCTCTCCGCGGCCAGGGCGTACCTGCACCCCGTCATGCACCGCAGCAACCTGAGGGTCGAGACGCTCGCCCTCGTTACGGAAGTCGTCTTCGACGGCGACCGCGCCGTCGGCGTGGACTACCTGAGAGGGGGCCGGCTGCCCCGATCCGTCAGGGCCGGCGAGGTCATCCTCTGCGGCGGCGCGATCAACACCCCGCAGCTGCTGCAGCTGTCGGGCGTCGGGAACGCCCAGGAGCTGAGAGCGCTCGGCATCGACGTCGTCCACGACTCACCCGGAGTCGGAGAGAACCTCCAGGACCACCTCGAGGTGTACATCCAGTACGCGTCGAAGCAGCCCGTCTCCATCGCCCCCGGGCTCCGCTACCGCAACCGGCCGAAGATCGGGTTCGACTGGCTCTTCTTCCGCAAGGGCCTCGGTGCCACCAACCACTTCGAGGGCGGCGGCTTCTGCCGGAGCAACGACGACGTCGACTACCCCAACCTGATGTTCCACTTCCTGCCCGTGGCGATCCGCTACGACGGCTCCTCGCCCGTGAAGGGCCACGGGTACCAGGTGCACGTCGGGCCGATGTACTCCGACGTCCGCGGCACCGTGAAGATCGTCTCGACCGACCCGAAGCGGTACCCGGCGCTCCGGTTCAACTACCTCTCGACGCCCAACGACCGGCGCGAATGGGTCGAGGCGATCCACGTGGCGCGCGCCATCTTGACCCAACCGGCCTTCGAGCCGTTCAACGCCGGGGAAGTCTCCCCGGGGCCGGACGTCTCGACCGACGAGGAGATCCTCGAGTGGGTCGCGAAGGACGCCGAGACGGCGCTGCACCCGTCGTGCACCGCCAAGATGGGCACCGACGGCATGTCGGTTGTCGACCCGCAATCCATGAGGGTGCATGGTGTCAGAGGGCTGAGGGTCGTTGACGCGTCCGCGATGCCGTACGTCACCAACGGCAACATCTACGCACCGGTGATGATGATGGCGGAGAAGTCGGCGGACCTCATCCTCGGCAACACACCCCTACCGGCCGCGGAGGTGCCGTACTACCGGTACCGCGACGGCATGCCGCTGACTGCCCCCACCGACCGCGTCGGCCAAGGAAGTGAAAACGCATGATCACGAAGAAGGCGACCGCCGGAGCCGGACAGCCCACGCTCACGGTGGAGGCACTGTGGAAGGTCTTCGGGCCCAAGGCCGACCGTCTGATCGGTACCCCGGAGGTCAACCTCCCGCGCCCTGAGCTTCTGGAGAAGACAGGCTGCGTGGCAGCGGTCAAGGACATCTCCTTCCAGGTGGACCAGGGTGAGGTGTTCGTGGTCATGGGCCTGTCCGGCTCGGGGAAGTCGACCCTCGTGCGCTGCCTCACGCGGCTCATCGAGCCCACGGCAGGCAAGGTGGTCATCGACGGCAACGACATGACCACTGCGTCGGCAGCGAAACTGCGCGAGCTGCGCCGGAACTATGTGTCGATGGTGTTCCAGCACTTCGGCTTGCTTCCTCATCGCCAGGTGATCGACAACGTGTCGTACGGTCTCGAGATCCGAGGCGTCGGCAAGACCGAACGCCGCCAGCGGGCCACCGAGATCATCGAGCTGGTGGGGCTCAAGGGCAACGAGCACTCCTACCCGGACCAGCTGTCCGGCGGCATGCAGCAGCGCGTCGGGCTGGCGCGGGCACTGGCCGGGGACCCCTCGCTGCTGCTGTTCGACGAGCCTTTCTCTGCCCTCGACCCGTTGATCCGGCGCGACATGCAGAACGAGGTCATCCGGCTGCAGGAGGATCTGCAGAAGACCATGGTGTTCATCACTCACGACCTGCAGGAGGCCATCAAGCTCGGCGACCGCATCCTGATCATGCGCGACGGCGCGATGGTTCAGGTCGGCACTCCAGCCGAGATCGTGGCGAAGCCTGCGGACGACTACGTCAAGGACTTCGTCAGCGACGTGCCGAAGTCCCACGTCCTGACCCTCAAGTACGTGATGCGCGAGCCACGCCCGGGAGACTCGCACGAAGGCCCTGTGATGTCGTCCGACACGATCGTGTGGCAGGCGGCACGGGCAGCCTTGGATTCCGACCACGTCGTCCAGGTGGTCGACGACGGGCAGCTCGTCGGGATCGTGGATGACGAGGCCATCCTCCGTGTCGTCGTGGCCGAGGAAGACCCCGTCGCGAAGGTGCCGGCATGAGCACGGTGGCCAGCCGCGAGAACATCGCGGCAGAGTCCGGTTCGAGGCGGCTCATGCGCAGGCCTGTTCCGAGGTGGGTCCTGGTTCTTGGTGTCATCCTCGCCTGGGTGGTGGTCTGGGCGTTCACGCGCGGGCACCAGATCCTCGATCTCGGCGGGCAGTCCACTACCAGCCTGCACCGTTCGCTCAACTCGGTCTCGAGCCACATCCAGGCGGCCGACCACAGCTGGTACATGGTTCTGACTCACAAGATTGCCGACGTCTTGAACTGGGCCGTGACGTCGCTGCAGAGCTTGATCTCGGTTCCGAAGTTCCCCCGAGTCACTCCTCAGATCGGCTGGCTGGGGGTCCTGGCCCTGGCCAGCTGGGTAGCGCTTGCGCTCGCAGGGTGGCGCATAGCGATCCTCGTGGCTCTCAGTTTCGGCGCGTTCGGGTGGCTGGGCTACTGGTCGGACAGCATGGACTCTCTGATCATCACGGGCATCACCGTGTTCTTCAGTCTCGTCATCGGCATTCCCCTTGCTGTGTGGATGGCCAACAGCCCGACTGTCAACACACTCGTGACACCGGTTCTGGACGTGCTGCAGACGCTGCCCGGATTCGTCTACCTGCTCCCGCTCTTCCTCTTCTACGGGATCGGTGCACCACCGGGAATCATCGCGACCCTGATATATGCCATTCCGCCGGTGATCCGGATCGCTTCTGTGGGCATGCGCGAGGTGTCCCCGGCAACGATCGAGGCAACGACGTCCATGGGACAGACGACGAGCCAGCGCATCCGCAAGGTCCAGCTGCCGATGGCGCGAAGCACCGTGGTGGTGGGGATAAACCAGACCACGATGGCTGCGCTCTCGATGGCGACGATCGCCGCCTTCATCAGCAGCCCCGGCCTGGGCGTACCAGTCATCGAGGCGCTTCAGACAGTCGCCGTGGGCAAGGCCTTCGTTCCCGGCCTCGCCATCGTCATCATGGCCATCATGCTCGACCGCACCACGACGGCGATCAGCGAACGCTCCGAGAAGCTCCGTCGGGCAGGAGGCGGGAACCGCAGGTTGCGCTTCGGAGGGTTGGCTGTGGCGGGGATCGTCGCCTTGTTCGCCGTCTACCTCTCGCGGACCTATCTGTGGGCGGCGAACTTCCCGAGCAGCCACACGATCGGCACGGACCTCGCCGTCAAGGTGCAGAGCTTCTCCGACTGGGTCAGCAACAATGTCGACAGCGTGACCTCCGGCGCGAAGAACCAGATCACCAACGGCTTCCTCAACCCGCTTCAAGACCTGCTGGCGAACTCCCCCTGGTGGCTCACCGGGGTAGCGATTCTCCTGCTCGCCGGGGTGCTGGCCGGGATCTGGGGCATGGTGTCGACCGTGATCTGCCTTGGCGGCGTCTATTTCCTCGGCCTGTGGCACGACACGATGATCACGCTCGCGACGACGCTCGTCGCCACGGTCCTCGTCATGCTGCTGGGGGTGGTTTTCGGCGTCTGGATGGGACGTAGCAGAGCCGCCGACGGGATCCTGCGTCCGATCCTGGACGCTGGCCAGACGATGCCACCCTTCGTCTACCTGATTCCGGCCATCGCCTTGTTCAACGTGGGCCGCTTCACGGCCATCGTCGCGGCGATCATCTATGCGGCACCTGCCGCGATAAAGCTCATCGCCGACGGCATTCGCAACGTCTCGGAGACGACAGTGGAGGCAGCCACGGCTGCCGGTTCGAGCCGCTGGCAGATCATCGCGAAAGTGCAGCTGCCGATGGCCCGCAGCTCGCTCGTCCTGGCGGCGAACCAGGGTCTCCTGTACGTGCTGTCGATGGTGGTCATCGGCGGCGCCGTCGGAGGCGGGGCACTCGGGTATGACGTGATATCAGGCTTCGTCCAGGCATCTCGCTTCGGTAAGGGCCTCGCCGCGGGGTTGTCCGTCGTCTTGCTCGGCGTCCTGCTGGATCGCATCACGCGCAGGGCAGCCTTCCAGAGCCGACGCCATGACGTGGCTCCGAAACGCCGGAGCCGGCTGGCAACCGCACCGTCCCTCAGCGGGGCATAGCGATCGAGTGACGTCCGATGCAGAGTCCATCAGAGAGAAGGAATTCATGAGGAGTAGCAAGCACGGCATCATCAAGGCACTAGGGGTATCGGCGTGCGCAGCCCTCATCCTCTCTGCCTGCGGCGGCGGAAGCGTCGGCAAGGCCGAGAGCCAGAACAAGGCCAACGTCGCGGCCAACGGTGGCAAGGCCTGCGGCGACGTCAACATGGCGTTGAACGACTGGGTCGGCTACACGGCCGACGCGTATGTCGTGGGGGAGATCGCCACCAAGAAGCTCGGCTGCACGATGAACTACAAGAACCTGGCCGAGCAACTGTCTTGGGCCGGTTTCAAGGACGGCAGCATCGACGCGATCATGGAGAACTGGGGTCACGAGGATCTCGTCAAGAAGTACATCAAGCAGCAGCACGTCGCAAAGACCGCCGGGCTGACGGGCAACATCGGTCAGATCGGCTGGTACGTCCCCCCGTGGCTGGCCAAGGCGCACCCCGACATCACGAACTGGAAGAACCTCAACAAGTACGCAAGCAAGTTCGCGACGTCGGAATCCGGCGGCAAGGGTCAGCTTCTCGACGGCGATCCCTCCTTTGTCACCAACGACGAAGCGCTGGTCACGAACCTGCACCTCAACTACAAGGTGGTCTACGCGGGCAGCGAGGCGGCGTTGATCCAGGCGTTCCGGACCGCGGAGAAGAACCACAGCTGGGTGATCGGCTACTTCTACTCGCCCCAGTGGTTCTTGTCAGAGGTACCGCTGGTCAAGGTCAACCTGCCGAAGTGGACCCCTGGTTGCGACACCAACCTTCAAAAGGTGAACTGCGACTATCCGACCTATCACCTCGACAAGATCGTGAGCTCGAAGTTCGCCCAGTCGAACAGCCCGGCCTACAAGCTCATCAAGGCGTTCCACTGGACGAATGACGACCAGAACCTGGTCGCGAAGTACATCGCGGCGGACGGTATGACTCCCCAAGCCGCGGCCGACAAGTGGATCGCGGCCA